>CALGTL010000136.1 GCA_937901475.1 uncultured Dehalococcoidia bacterium | reverse complement strand
CCACTTTACGAAGGCCATGCCTAATGGCTCCACCACCAGCAACGTACTCAGCACCCGTAAGAAGGAACTCTGATCCTATCCCCCCTACTGTAGCAGCAGTGCTCTGTGGTGTATGGCCTAGTCTCCAATCCTCGTAATCGTCGAGGGTCTTGGTCAAGTAGCCTGACACGGGGTTATCGTGCCCCAGCGTAGCTAGGTCACTTACGCCGCGTGCAGTACGGACAGCCCACGATGGGACCTGCCCTAAAGCACCTGCGCCGAAATCACGGAACATGCGCCCAAAGCCCGGCCCGCTATCGGATGGGGCCTTGAGGGCGTCGAGGCGAGCTTGCAGGTCGGGACTAATTGCCAACGGCTGCGGCCTCTAGGGCGGTGATCTCCCGTTCTAGTTGATCCTCTGTGATCTCCCGACGCTCATACTTGGCCTCTAAGTCCGCTATCTGCTTAGCCCTAAAGAATCGAGCCATGCCGCCATCACCCTGTGCGCGGTTCTCCCACGCAGACTTGAGCCCATCACCGGTACCCATGCTGGCGTTCAACTGGGTTGCCTGATAGCCGGGGTCCATGAGGTCTCCGAGTTGGTCGCCTAAGTGGGATGGGGTAATGTGTTCGATAAGCGGACCTTGACCGTAATGGTCACCTATCTCACGGAACTGGTTCCCGAAGTAATTGCCGATACCCCCGACGATCTGTCCAGCGCGTTCGGGGGTACCCATGCCGTTACCCGATACGACCGGGGGGTCGGTGACGGTCGGATCTGGCACCGAGGAGGCCCCCCCAGCCGGTAATCCGAAATTAAGGGCTGCCGCTGCCGGATAGCGCAGCATGCCGAAATTGCCCTGTTCGTTGAGCATATCGCTGTACGCCTCTGTCCCGAGTGCGAGCATCACATCCACGTTGTCCTCGGTCGCAAGACCTGATTCAAGGATCGCGCCCCGTGCCATATCGGGATTGCCGCCGAAATCACCGATGATATCAGCGATCTGCCGACCCGTGTACGTGTCGCTACGCTGTTGGTCAAGGAGGTTGGAAGCACTTTCGGATCGCAGGAGGTCATCGAGTCGGATGCGTCCTTCTCCGAATGCGTTCGTCCGAGTGGCTGTCTCAATGTCGGTCTCGCCCCGGAGGGTATTGAGTTGCCCGGCACGGCTATTTGCAACGTCAACGAAACCTACGCTTCCATCGGGGTTGTAGAACATGTCCTCATTGGACTCGACTTCCCAATCCTGAGCAGATTGCACAGCGTCAAACTTTGCTTTAGCCAACAGAGAGGCCGCCCTTTCGTCAGCACTAATACCGGCATCGAACCGACGATCCTGTCCAGCCATCATCTCGCGCTGCATAGCAATGCGATCCATGGCCTCCTGTTCTTCCAGCTTCCGGCGCTGGATGTCACTGATAGTGCGAGCCATCTCGCCTCCACCGGCACCCATTGCGCCTACAAAGTCGAAGAAACTCATGGGTTAACCCCTTTGGCGCTGAAGCGACTGCCTCGCCAACGCTTCACGGTGCAAGCGCTTCCGCTCCTCTTCGTCCGCGTATTGTTTTTCCGCTAATGCTTGTCTTTGGTTGAACTGATCCATCTGCATATCACGGTCCTTGTTCTTTTGCTGCCAGTCGGAGTAGCCACCGAGCGCACCACCTGTCATCTGCAAGATATCCTTCCAGTTGAGGCCTCCGCCCTGTTGGCCCATCCCACCCCCACCCTGCTGTGGGTAGGGCATCTGCATTCCGAGTCGCGGATCAGGTAGCCCTGAGACTAAACCGCCACCGGGGATGCCCGGGCCACTGAAACTGCTCATGCCGCTGCGACCACCACCAAAACCACGGCGGAACATGCCGCCAAATCCACCGAATCCTGCCATTGTACTGCTCCTTTGTTACATGAAGTCGAACGACCCGAAGGCTTGCTGTCGCATACGCTGCCCATAAGAACTATTCCGTGGGTCAAGCGCGTCTTTGATTTGTGAGCGGACCTGAGTCAGCTTTTGCAGCGCCATGTCACGGGTGCGTGTATCCCACACCTCTTGAGCGACGCCTTGATGGCCGCCTTGGTATTTCTGTCCTGCGTTGAACTCATTGATTGAGTTTATTGTCTCGCCAGAGTATTGAGCAGTGGCGTCTGCTAACTGCCGAACACCCGCGTTGCCCATGTAGCCCATGTCAGTGGAAGTTATTGGGCCTAGATCCCGAAGCTGCTGTGCCAACAAGGGGTCCACACCCTCCAGCTTGTCTAGGTTTTCTGCGCCATATTCCACTGCCCCGCTTGCTAGGGAGTCGTATCCCCGGCCAAACATAGACCCCTCAATCTGTTGTTGGCCCGTTACGTCCCTACGGTCAAGGCCATCATACAGTTGGGCTCGACGGCTGCGCTGCAGAGCCTTGAGGAGCTTCCCCATTTCAAGCTCTGTGCTGCCGCGTAGCGGCTCATCGGTTTCATCGTCGTCGTCGTCTTCGTCTTCGTCTTCGTTGTCGTCGTCGGCAGCGTCGTCGGCAGCGTCGTCGGCAGCGTCGGCAGCGTCGTCTCCGTTATTGATCTGGTCACCATCGTCGTCGTAGGCGTCCGTGTCATCCGTTTCTTTGTCGCGATCTTCAGCGCTGTCGTATTCGTCGGGCGTCGTGTCATGGTCATCAGTCTCGTCGTCGGTCTCACCGCTATCGTCATCTAACGGATCGTCTTCCAACACAAACGGATCGGCTGGTACAACAGCCGGATCGTCTTCCACAATCGTTTCGTCTGGGATTACACTAAGGGGGTCGGGCTCTACAATCGGATCGTCCATGGTGACCGGATCGTCCATGGCAATCGGGTCGTCCATGGCAATCGGGTCGTCCATGGCAATCGGATCGTCTGGGTCCTCGACACCCTCTGTTTCTATGTCCATTACGGAGGTGAAGTCGATGGGCTGGATGTCAGACACCATCTTATCTAAAGGGGAGGGTCCTGCAGCACTCTCTTCCTCATCGAACTCTGCGTCCATGGACATGCGGCGCATCAGGTCAAGTGCCTCTTTTTCGTCCAGATCATCCATCATGACGTACCCCTCATGTCCGCCAGCAGTTTAAGAAGTTGGGCTACTACGGACGCAGACGTTGGCGCTGGGTTGGGCTCGGTGTTCTGAGCGATGCTGTCGGCGCGTGACTGGGAGCCGAAGATGTCAGCCTCGAAACCCAATAAAGCAGCAAGTTGCTGCATCGCCGTGCGGTCGCTGTCTGTCTTTGTTTGGGCCTCACGGTCAGCGGTGCGTTGGGTCTTCTCTAGCAGGTTTGCTGCCTGCCACTTGGCTTTTTCGTCAGACATGCCCGTCTTTTTTAGGGCCTCCGCTTTTTCTGCGAGTTCCTTCTCCATTGTATTACGGGCCGCGCGCCATGCGTACTCCGAGTTGTTGCGCATTTCCTCGACCGTAATGCGGCCATCTTTGAGCATGGTCTGAAGCGTGCTTTCGTGTGTCCGATGTAGCTGTGCCTCTTTAGCTTTGCGTTCGTCTGAGCCCTCTGCTAAACCCATCTCATGTAGACGTTGTGCCGTGCGATCAGCAAACTCAGACTGTATTTGGGCCTTCGACGTGTTGTATTTGTCGCGGTCTAACTTATTCTGTGCCAGAAACTCCTTACTCCGAGCTTCGGCTTGTGCGTCGAACATCTCACGCTCTACCTTTAAGCGGTCGGCTTGCATATCTGACTGCGCCTGTGCCTTAGCTTTTTCCAGCGCGGCCTCTGCTGTAATCGCTGACGCTTGTTGCCGTTCTTCGGACGAAAGAGAGGCCATCCATTCCTCTTGAGCGGCCATGATTTCTTGTTCTAGCATCGTCGTGCGCGACTCTAGTTCCGCCTGCTGCATTGCCTGCCGAGAGGTCATCTCCTCACCACGCAGGCGAGAGTCTTCTTGGATGCGCTTGGCTTCTAGGCTTAACTTCTCCTTGTCAATCCCGAGGTCTTGCAACATGCTCTCGCGACGGAGGTCTAACTCGGCGTAGTCTCGCGCTAACTCTTTGTCCGACAGGTTGTACTGCTTCGCTAATGCTTCGGAACGCAGGTCGAGATCCCTGCCCTTGATTCCTGCGTCCTGTAGACGTGCCGAACGGGCCTCTCCGAGCCTCTCTATCTCCCAGCGATTTTCTGCTTCGAGCTTGGCTTCTTCAAGGGTCATTTTTCGGCCTTCGAGATCCGCCCGGTTGGCAATCTCTGTCGCTTTCAGGCCCATCTCTCGGTCGAACTGCTCACCCTGCAGGCTTAGGCGCGTACGTTCAATGTCGAACTCTTCACCGCGTAGTTCTGCATCTTGCTGTAAGGCTTCTAGGCGGTAACTAACCTCTGCGCTGTCGCGGGCTTCCTGCAGGTCCATGCTACGGCCCGCTTGGTGCGCATCCTGTTGCAGCTTGAGGGCTCTTATGTCGAAGTCCTGCTGCGACAGCCCTAATTCCTGCAAGCGGCTGGCTTGAGCTTCGTCCATTTGCGCTTGGAACTGCTTCTGGCTCTCTGTCATCTGAGAACGGAACTGCTCGTTCTGAATATTGATCCGCTCGCGGTCAATATCGAACGCCTCACCACGGAACGCTGCGTCGATACGCATTTGCTCGAGGCGTTGCTCTAGGTCCGCTGTGGTGCTTGCGATGTTCGCTGCAGAGGCTTGGTCGGATGCGTTTGCGTTTGCCGCTTGGGTTAGAAGTCCATACTCTTGTTCCTGACGCGAACGGTTCAGTTGACCGAGCAGGTCTACTGTCGAGTCCGCCTCTATCGACGAGCCCACAGCGCCTCGCATTGCCATGCGTTCGTCAAGAGTCGCCATCTGGTCCTCTTGAGCAATGGCCGAGTTATCTCGTATCATCCCCAAGCCCTGCTGGATCATATCAGCATCCCAGCGGCCCGGAGACTTTAGGGCGTCCTGAGAGAATGAACCAAGACTGTCAAAAACAGTGGGAGCATCTGGTTCTAATGCTGCAGCAGGTGGTGTTATAGCATTACCAGCTGGAATAACCGGTAGCTCCGGTTCCCCAGTGTAGTCTTCAAGAGTATCGGATGCTGTGGGTGGTGATACTGTAGGGGTTGTGTAGTCGATGGGCATTTTAAGTACCTAGGTCTATGTAGGCCATGTGGTCTGCACCGTCCGCTCCATTAAACTTAGTGAACGATCCGTCGTTGTTTAGGAATTCTGGAATCAACCAGACAAAAAAGCGGTTGGTGCCATCGCGGGCTATTGTGCCGTCGTACTGTTTGTTTTCTCGCGTATCTACTTGCGTAGAAGACGAGAAGGTCGATGCATTGTAGCTCACGCCACCACCTCCAGACCCGTCGTGTTGCACATGGACCCTGACGTACATCGTAGCCCGACTAGCGAGACACCTGATCGTGGAGTTATTGCTTGCAATATCACGGAATCCCAGCACAGCAACCCGCTGCTGCTCGTCCCAGTGGGACGCAAAGTAGCGGACGAATGCACTGTACCATGGAACGTGCATTTGGAGGCCATCTGCGAAACCAGCCACAAGATCAGTACCCCTCCCTTAGAACTTCTGCGACTACCTCAATGGCACCCACAGAAACATCTTGTGAGGTACTCATGTCTAACTGCAGCGCGTATCCCTTTACTGTCGTACGTGACTTAACGCTTGACGCCCTTCCGGGTTCTGTCACAGGTATAGAGAGGGTCTTAGTCGTACCACTGGTGCCATCGTGCGTCGGCACGACCATTAGTTCCGCCACTTCATCTTGAGATGAAGCCACACGGAATGTGCGTAAACGCTTTTTGCGCAGTTGGTTTCCAAACAACATGGGACGCGATTTAATTCGCATGGACACAGCGTTTCCGTCGTCCCGTAAAGATCCGGTAGCGTTGTCTGTGTTCCCGACATCTAGCTTACGAACGAAGCCGTCGTACCCTAGTGACCATGGAGCAGAAATATCCTCATCTGTGTCACGGTCTGCAGAAAAGAGGGCTGCGTGGTCGTGCGCTGCGAGTGCAAGCGTAAGGTTTCCTGATGTGATCTCAGTGTACATTCCCGTCACGCCAATAACCATATCACCACTTGATACACGCACTTGATCGCGTGACAGGTCGTTCTGGATCTGTAGGTTGCCGTCCGATCCCACAAATACTGAGGACTCTCCGTCCACCCCGTGCTTGTCGAGCATGACGCATGGGGTCGATGTTGCCGTTGGGGGACGCCACCGGAACACGTAGTCGTTTTGACCTGACGCTGACGGAAGGGCGCACCAATACTCGTTCTTCTGCGGCCAGTACAGGCTGGTAGGAATACCAGAACCGTCCTTGATGTTTGTCCACGATATAGTGTCAAGGAAGTTTTGAATGGGGCGAGATATAAGCTGGATCTGTCCGCCAATGGTGTAGTAGACAAACCCTCTTTCGGTTAGCCAACAGAGACCTTGCTCACCTGCTGCTGATAAAGAGCGGAAGCCTAGCAGCCCCACAGAACGAGACAGTCCGCGACCACCTGCTTCGACTTCGAGCGTCTGGAAGCCAAACCCCTCTAGGTATCCAGTGCTCTCACGTTTAAACGCGAGCAATACAGGACCAATTTGATACAGCCCCGTTATTTCCTGTTCGCCGTCGTGGGTGGTGAATTCAACTGAAAAACCTGAAGGCGTCGCCCATACATTCGGGTTACCCACAGCGCACGCTGCTATGGTTACTCCACTATGTCCACCGAGGTATAGTCGGTCGTTAAACACGGCAGCGTACTTTGCGCCAGAAGGAGCGTTACTAAGGGTTCCCCACGTTGCTCCGTCCCAGTAATAGGCGTTCGTCGAGCCGTTGACGCATACGAGGTAGTTAGCCGAACCGACACGCATTTGTACCATATCCCAGTATGCCGTACTGAGACCTGTTGCAGCCTGAGTCCATGACACACCTTCGTTTGTGCTGTAGTAGAACTTATCACCCACAAAGACGCACAACTGCTGTGCGCCCGCTGCAGTGGAGAATTCTTTCGCTCCATACCCTTGAGCACCTGAGTTCAGGGCGGTCGTGTGGGATTTGGCACTACCACCTCGGCGGACAATAGAGTTACCAAGAAATGAGACACGCCCGTTGAGCAGCAACTCCACTTCGTCCGCACGAAACTCACTTGGTGCAGATGTATTCTGCATCCCCCGTGCAAACGATACTTGCTGCTCAACTAGCGCTTTCATTAGTCCTCCAAAAGACCCACAAAGTCAAGGAGCCCAAGGCTATCGGGGCGAAACGACGTACCCTCGGCTATTAGGTCGGCAAGGGGTAGTGGCTTGGTGTCCACTTCTGTCTCTGTTTCCATTAGGGCATTGTACTCTGAAACGAACGATCCCCAATTCTCGTGGTCTGGGCTGATGCCTTCGTCTTCCGTACCGCCGTGCGCAATAATCATGGCAGAGCGAGCCTCAAGGACATCGGCGTACTGTTCAGCCACCGCACGCTTGGTGCGTGCGACCTGTAATGCCATGCCACCGGGCAACCGGTTCTTCGACACATCCATAAGGGCGTTGATGATGCCTTCCATTTGTCCGTTCTTAATCTTCATATCTCGCTGCCTCCTAAGCAGTAAACATTGCTACGATTTTTCCAAATACACCGGCTACTAGTGCGGTCGCCGCTGCTACTGCGCCAAGAGCCCATGCCCTTGAGCGTTCTAATGACGAAATCCTATCAGACTGCGCGGCTACGTCTGTTTCTGCCCGCTCCTTCCAGCCACGGATCTCACCAACGTCCTCGCGGACCTCACTTACCACTTCGTGAATAGAGTCCAACCTAGAGTACAGACGGTCAATTTCTCCGGGGGACATTCCAATTATACCTAGTGTGTGTTTAGCGGCTTCACGCCGCTCAGTGACTTAATGTCAAAATCCATTCCCACCCCCTATCTCGCCCCTCATTTCATACATCCTCACTTCCATCCTATCCAGCCGCCCCAGCATATCAATATTAACAGATTCCAACCAATTCAGCTTTGTGTTCTGGATGTGGTCTGAGCTAATCGGAGCGTCCTGATTTTTTTCCATCGAAGTCTCAATCCTTTCAATTCCCTCAGTGTGCTGCACAGAGGCGTTAGCTATCGTCGAAATGCGAGCATCCAGTTGGCTGTATCCCCATACCCCTGCCATCAGCACCCCAACCAGTTGAAGCAGAAAGGACAAAGAAAAGCTGACGTTCGCTGACTCCTTGATCGCTTCAGGCGTCATCAGGTCGGAATCTCAATCATACTATCCCTCTTCTGCTGCTGCCGCCCGAGCTTCTCTAGCGACCTTCAATTTTGGCAGAAACCCAACAACGTCCTCCGTCCTGAACTCATAGGCCGGGAGATCCGCTGGGCGACCTGTCGTGGCATCTCGGAGGTCTGTCATGTCCTCCACGCTCATGGTTATTGACCCACGACTCCCGAGAGATGATGGGATGAAGTCCCCTCCGCCCATCGTGCCGTAGTAAAATGCGACTACCAGCATCCCGGCAGAGTGTTCTCGCCTCTCATCGTAAACCTCTCCGTGCGTGTATCCGTCCACGGGGGCATCTAGCTCGAAAATTCTCATCGGTCCTGTCCTTGGAAATTAAGTTCCTTCAATTTTACTCTAGGCCGTGGCTTCCAGTTCATCAATCCTCGCGGTCAGCCGTTCGACCTTCTGTTCGATGGTTTCGACGCGGCCCCCCGTCTCGTTCATGCCCGAGATCATCAGTGGGATCATGTCCGTGTAGGAGAGCCTGTATAGATCCTCCTCCTCTGGCATCACCACCGCTTCGGGATAGACCGCGAGAACGTCTTGCGCGATCAAGAACGGGTGCCGGATCTCTTGGTGATCGTCCTTGAATGTGCCGAACATCGTGCGCAGTGTCCCGAGTTTCGCCATCGCGTCAATGATCGGCTCCCCAAGATTCTTCGCCCGCTCGTCCGATACCGATGTCCAAGAGGTCGCGCCGTTCGTCAGGTCTACGCCACCTGAGCCACCAGCCACGCACCGCAGTACGTTGGCGCTATTTTCTTTGATGAGGGTGTGAGCGCCGCCATCAAAGTATACCCCAGATGTCGCGGCCAACGAGATATTACCCGAGACAAAGAGATCCTTTGCCACGCCCAAGCCGCCATCAGTGTGTATGCTGCCTGTGGTGCCGCTGGAGGTTTGGGTTGTGTCATCTACTGAGAGGCTGCCAGCCATCGAAATCGCGCCATTCGTGTCGATGGTCATGTCGGGCGTGTTGCTGCCGTATGATCCCGACTTCCCGTAGAAGTTGAGATCCATGAACCCCGCTGTGCCGCTGGCTCGTGCTTGGATGCCGCTGTACTCCGTCTGGTTTTGGGTGTCGTTAGAGAAGAACGCTAGACCGCCAACGATGTTTCCATCGGCAATTAGGCTATCGTCGCGCTGGATAATAATCTCCCCACCAGACCCGGAGGTGATTGATAGTACCCTGCCAACGCTAGAAATAGCCGACAGATTCGCCGCTCCTATCCCCACGCTCCCCGTCAGCGCACTTGTGCCCGTGACGGCTAGGGTGGAGGAAGCGACGAGGGCGGCTGAGAACGTCTTGGCACCTGTGAAGGTCTGGGTGCCACTCAGGTGCGCCGTGTCATCGTCGAGGTAAGCCGAGGCCACCTTGGTGCCGTTCCAGACTCCTGTCCCAATCGTGCCTACGGCAGTCAGGCTGGAAGTGACTACGGTAGATTTCAGGGTCGTGCCCGTCAGCGTTCCAGCAGCAGCCGTGACAGTGATCGCAGCAGTGCCGTCGAAGTTCACTCCGTTGATAGCGCGGGCAGTCGCCAGTGCAGTAGCAGTTGCTGACAGCGCGACCGCAATATTCGCCGTTCCGTCGAACGAAGTACCGCCGATGGTCCGCGCTGTCTGAAGTGCAGTCGCAGTCGCGGCGTTGCCGGTCGTGGAGCCTGATGAGCCCGATGCGTTGCCAGTCAATGCTCCAACGAACGCCGTGCTTGTAATCGACGTAGCACCTGTGACCACTCCGGCGTCCACGCTGATCGTGCCGTCAAGCAGGATAGCAGAGCCGGTAGCAGGCGTGATGTTGATAGCGCCTGTCGTAGCTGAAATCGTGTTCAGGTTTACGTTGAGATTATCGACCTGTAGCACGGTGAGGGTGCCTAGGCTCGTAACGTTCGCCTGCGCTGCTGTACTCAGCGTGATGGCCTGATTACTAGCCCATGTCGGGGTTCCCGAAATCGTGCCGTCCAGCGTGACGCCACCAACGGTCCCACCGTTGATATCTACCGTCGTGACCACACCAAGGTTGGACCATGTGCCTGTTAGGGCACCGCCGCCAGAAGCGGTCAGCGCCCCACCCATTGTGATGGCGTCTACCCAGAGATTCGCCCAGCGAACCCCTGTCGTGCCGAGATCATCCGTGGAGTCAGTATCTGACACCACGTTGCCGCCGTGGGTGGTGACTCCGATGATCTTGGCCGTGGTTCCGACGTAGATCGCTTTCGCGACACTAAGCCCACCATCGGTCTGCAAAGACCCATCTGTGCCGCTAGTGGCATCAGTCGTATTGTCGGTCTTGAGGATACCAGAGAAGACGCCCGTCGTGGCTATGAGTGCGGCGACTGTGGCTGCACCAGATCCGAACGTACCTGTGGTAACCAAGTTCTCGTTACCAAACGTGATGGCACCGGAGGAGTCTGTGATGGAGCCTGCCGCTGCTGTGAGCGTCCCAGCAACCACACTTGTGCTACCCGTTACCGTGACCGCGGTGGTGTTGCCAGTGAACACAACGTCGTCCGTGCCGTCGTCAACAGCCCAGACAATGCCGTCCGTACCAGAGCCATCTATGTCAGTGGCGCGGAACTCGAACTGCGTGCCGCTGCTACTATACACAAACCAATAGTCCGTGCCGGTGCCGAAGAATATCTCCTCGTTATCACCCAAGACAACACCTGAAGTGGAGGCGTTAATAGCTCCTGATACAGTAAGGTTTCCCGTTACTGTCACACCCGCTGCCGCTACAGCAAGTACATCGGCCCCTGCAATGGCAGTGCGTATTTCCGAAGAAACCCAGTAAACACCTGCGTCTTTATCGTCCTCGAAACTGTAACTAGGGCGAGCCACTGTCCCACTCTGCGCCTGCAGTTGTCCCGCTTTGTCGAGTCGCAAAACTCGTGTAGAGCTTGTCGACCCATTCCAAACCTCAAACAAAGCGTCATCTGCCGTGCCACGCGCACTCGCAAAGCCAAGTACGTGTTCTGCGTCAGTAGGCTTGATTGCCTTAATGCCATAGGCGCTAGACATAGATTACTGCCCCTTGCGTAACACAAGCGTAAGGGTGCGGGCTGCTGCTTGATTTACTGGTGTAGCTAGGGTTCCGCTACGGATTGTCAGCCAGCGTATAGCACGAATTGCTGTCTTATCGGTGCCGGTAATGGAGATGTAGCGATCAACTGCACATGCGACACTGATTTCATTGCCAGCGTCCTCAAATAAACTGACATCTGTGCCACCGCTAGTTGTAGTGCCCAAGAACGTCAAGGCAGCGGTTGTCCATGCGGCGGGAGTGAGGATCGCTTCGAGGTCCCAGTCCCCTAGGTCTACCTCAGATGACAGGGCCTCACCAGACGGTATTTCTGTTGTAATTGTTGTGAACGGACGACTCATTTCGTACTCCTACGCGAACCAGTGATCGCCCATCATGGGCGAGGGAGTGGTCATTTTGGGTTGAAGGCTGCGCCGCGACCTGCGGTACGCCTGTAGCTTTCTGCTCTCCAGATTACGAAGGAGTTTTTGTTCCATCTCCCTGCCTCCGGCGATCCAATCGTTTTCCATAGCATGAATTGCGGCAAACGCTACAATCATGGGCCTATCTGCTTCTGGAAAATCTACCGTTGTGTCGTCCTCTAGGTCGGGCAGGCGGTATAGGTAGTCCATAACCATATCAGCGGGGGGAGCAGCGTGACGTGTGACGTACAGGCGCTCGTTGCGCAGGTAGAAGTAGTTGCCAGATCGCTCAAACCTCATCGCGGCTGGGATTTCCATGCCCCAGCGTGCCCCAGTTGGGCGACGCAAGGCACTAGCGCCGTGATCGCCGTACATACGGAAAAACCTCTTATCCGAACCGGACGTATCTGTGCTAGGTAGGGACCAATATCGGTTTGGGTCTGAACCTGTAAACGAAATTGCTGCAGACTCTGTGACCCAGTAGTCGCCCAACCCACTGTCAATGAGATACAGCTGCGCGTCATCGACACCCTCTTGTAGCGCCATGTAGACGCCATCTAAGGCTGCGGTGTCGTGCTCTAGCATCGCGTCATCGCTGTCGTCAGTATTGACTAGGCGGTATAGCGCACGCTTGAGGCTGTCTCTGTCAGTGAGCCGGGCGGCCATGGGCTAGTAGCTCTCCTCGTCCACTGGGACTTCGATATGAACGGATGCTTCTGCAATGTCCGCTTCGTCGCGGCTACCTCGCATTGTAGTGAGGTCTGAAAGCAGCCAATGTCCACCACCCTTGTGCTGTGGGTATGGTAGGGCGTCCTGCACGCTACCTGCCGCTTCTTCCATAACCTTATTGATGACGGATTCTGGGTCCACGCCACGTTCTGCGGCTAGTTCTGCGAGCTTCTCAGAGAAGTCACGGGCCTTAACCTTACGTAAGTCGGCGGCTCGTTCTTCATTTGAACCCTCAAAGAAAGGGTTGATCGTGACCTTGCCACGGGGGCTTCGGTCTAACACAAACCGTACTGTGCTATATACGGCCTTCGTCTTCATTACGGGGTACAGCGACTCACCTGTCGTTGGGTGCTTGCGCCATTTTTTCTTGCCTGTGGCGGGATCAATCACCTGCGTCTTTGAGTCGACTGTCGCCTTGATATCGAATCGCTCCTGCTCATAGATCGTACGTCCGTCTGAGTGGACCCCCACGGGGACCGCTCCTCGTGGTGCAATCAACTCAGGACGAATGCCCCGATCATGCCTTGCTGCGGTGTGTGCCATGCCTCTTAGCCTCCTGTAAGGTCGATCCCGACCGGGATCATTGGGATACCGAGCGCCCTACGACGCCCGTACTTCATTCTCTGTCGTGCGTTATCGCGCTGGTCAGCCTCTGTAGTCTCTCGCAGCATCCTGTGCTGGGACACGACAGCCTTTGTTGCGGCTTCGGAAGACTCGTATTCGCCTCTTCCGCTCATCAAGGAGCCCTTTTCTAGTAATTCACGAAGGCCCGATACGCCGATCTCGTCTAATTCCAAGGGTATATAGCCCGGCGTTACAGCATTGGTCCTCGCATTACGCGGTAGCTTGTCCAGCTTCGGGTGCGATGGCTCCCTGCTTGGGTCTACCCATTCATGTAGTTCCACTGACTCGAAGTGCGTCCCATCGTCGGGATGTCGCAAACGTGGGTCGTTCGGAGCGAGGGTAAGACGCACCTGCCAACAATTAACAGGTGCGCCAACCCAAACCACATCTCCGTGTCCCGAATACTGCCGTGCGAACAATTCTGCTTCGTCACGGAACTCAGTGGGCGCACGGCGCTTCATGTCATGCCTGTTGACAACAAGCCCCATTGATTACTGCGCCTCGCTTGGGGCACCGTCTGCGTACGTAAAGCTCGGAGCGACGATTCCGTTGGGGTTGGCGTCGTTGTAGTAGTTCGTGTCAGCTGACACATCACCACCACTTCCTCCCTGCAAGGCATCCGTACCAGCAGTCCACAACGCCGTAGAAGCCTTCGTCTTAACCGTCACATACCCAATTACGCACTCACTTGCGGGGATATCCGAAGCGGCCAGTGCTGCAATAGCCAGCGCTTCCGTAGAATACCCTGCGGTGGAGTTCGTCAACCACGTAGCCGTACATGCTGCAGACGTATTAGCCGATACCAAGACAATGCCCCAGTAGTCTGCGGTCTCAATCGTGGCTGCAGTACCAGTGTTCACGTTTGTGTTGATTGCAAGCGTATAAAGTGAGCCAGCGATCATATAGTCAATCGCGACTGTGTTCTTGATATCGAAGTTCGTGTCGATAGCGAGTGTAGGGTTGCCAAGTGGCATAGTCGCGTCACTTAACTGGTTTACCCGTGCCGCCATACGTCTAATCGTGCGGTGCAGGGACCCATACAACCGTTTTGTAACCGCCATATCTTCCTCTCTCTTAAGAGGGGTCGGGGCCGAAGGTTACCCTCCGACCCCTAACCCAGTGTCCCGGCCTAGTAGTTAGGCGTCGGGTCGAAGTCCGTCGCCGTCACGTTGGCGAGCGTGATGCCCGTCAATGCACCGTGTCGGTTCCTGCGCGGCGAGAACGAGTTGCAGTAATCACGGACGTAGAATTCCTTCCCGTCGAAATCACTGATGCGCTCGTACATGCTGCCGTCTTCGTCAAAGTACCCGGCCTCAACCAGCGAGACCGTGTAGAGATCCTCGTTGCAGACGTTGTACAGCACGTCGTGCAGCTGGTACTCGTCTTCAGCGATATCCCATCCTGCGATGCGTACCGTCTGGTACCCACCCTCAAGCGTTTTACCAAGCTGCTGCTGCTGCTGGAAACCAACGAGCGAGCGAGCAAGCTCAGCCACGATAGCCGGATGGGCGATCATGGTGTGCGACTGCGGAGACACGGGGAACGTGCTCTTGGACGCCTGCTTGCGAGCGAACTCAGTCACTTCGATATGATCGAAGGTACTGGACGCATTGCGGTATGGCTGCCACCGAGGATACGTGGACTCAGAGATGTTAAACACTGTGGTAGCGCTCGCATCTGGGTCAACAATATCCATCATGCCGTTCTTGGCATTCTGGTATTCAGTGGCAAAGTAATCAGCAGTCGCGAGCGGAGTCGTCGCCGCAACGATCAGATCGTTAACTGCAGGCGTGGCTACCTCCCACGTTGTTGCGCTGTCAACCGTGATAGCGTTTGTGCTGTAGTTAAGAGCCGTAACCTTGGCGGCTCCACCAACAGCATTGCTGTTTGACGAATCCAGCCATGCGATAACCATACCCTCGTCGATCATCAGAAGGGGGTTGGTGCCCGCATGGTTGTATCCGGCAGTCGTAGTCACGACAGTCGAGGACGAGCGCGCAAGTACTTTGCACAGAACACCGTCAGACGAGCCGACAGCGTGACGAATCTCCATGAGACGGAACGCGCCCCACAGTTGGTCAAAGATACGTGTGCCAAAGTCCGCGAAAGATCCTTCACCTTTCGTAGCGGCTGCTTCGGTAAAGTTATCAACTGCACGACGTACGTACCGGCGTACCGGAGTCGTCTGCCAATTAGCAGCATCAACGTGGCTAGAATCCGGCAACTCACCATCGGTACCGAGCGCACCGTGAGGCCGGAGTAGGTCTGTGGCTCCATTCATCGACTCACCATCGTAACGGTACTGACCTTCACCAGCTGTCATAAACAGCTGGGCAGTTACGCTTTCCCACCTTACGGCAGGAAGGATGTCGCCTACGAAAATCTCGTGGACGAGTCCCGTGATGTCGCTGAGAGCCTGAACATTTGACTTCTGTGACCCAAGGGCCATGGTTCAGTTCTCCTATCAATCCTTCGCTATCGAGCCGACGACGCGAGCCGCTGTCGGATACTCGAACGAAGGTCTCTTTGTCTGGTCCCGTGATTCTGCGCTGGATTTGTTTCCGTCGCAGCGTTCACATTTCCCTGAGAGCGCACAGGTGGCGGGGTAGGAGGTCGGGTACTGTGCCGCTGCGCTGCTGCACTAAGTTTCTCGGCCTCGGCATCCGTCATTCTCTTGCGCTCTTTTGCTGCTGCATCAGCAGCGGCCTGCTGGTTTGACTTATGTAATGACTTATTTTGGTACGACTTTAACGCCTCCTGCACACGACTATCTCGCACGTAGTTGCTGTCAACCCATTCAAAAAACTCTTTTGAACTAGGCTCTGATTCCGGCCTACCTACTGATACAAGGTTCATGTTTCGGGCATCGACATAGTCCCCGTACTGAGCTACGGCATTCTGCATCCGTTGGCCTAGTTCCCCGCTCTGCTGCCACACCGGATACTGTTTTCCGGCGTTTTCTGTTACAGATGACAGGAATTGTCGACCTACTTGATCGCGACGCACGGTAGCTGTGATACTAGCTTCCTTTTCCTGCATCTCCTGCGTTTGCAGGGCCACAAGAGCACGCTTCATTAGGTCGGATTGGTCCGGGTACGCCTTCTCTATGTCCGAAAGGAGGACTTGGACTTCTGGGTCAGAGTCAAACTGCGGCAGGTCTCCGCTCTGCATCAACTCCATCTTGGCCTGCAGCGTGGCTAACTTAGTTTCAGCGACCTGTTGGGCGGCTGATGCTTGTTCTGCCTGCTTGGCACGTACTGTGGCGTTAGCCATGGTGCGTATCTGCCGCTCCAAATGCGCTGGAACATCTTTGAGTTCCGTGACGCCTTGGTCGTATAGCGGGTGACTGCGGTCCAATGGGATCGTGACGGTTTTCGGCACGTCACTGGTACCAGACTCTGCGACCACTGGGGCGGCTGCGTCTGATGGCGCTTCTTCCGCAGCGACCGCTGGGGCGGCTGCAGGTGTTTCGGTTTTTTCTGCGGCGAAGGTCCCATCGGGGTTTCGCGGCTTTGTTTCATTTGATTCACGAGTCTTAAGCCGTTCACGCATAGCTGCTACGCGATCACGGCGAGATGTAGCTTTCTTTACTGCTTCGGGCAACGCCTCGGTTACAGCTTGCTCTACTACAGGGGTCGCCACCTCGGTTACTACCGGGGCGGCTTCAACTACAACTGGTGCTGGTGCGACCGCTGGAGCGGCCTCAGATGGGGTGTCAGTCACGCTTGCCTCCTAGGCTGTGCGTTTTGTAAAAGCATCGTCAGCCTGAGTCATGGATTGCGCATTAACCCCTGCTGCTGCTGCTGGATTAAACGCCTCCTGAGTGCTGGGCGTGAACTGAGACTTTTGGGGTTGGGCAGCGGCCTCCTGCTGCTGCTCCGGGTTTTCCTGTTGCTGTGTGTTCTGCATTTTGTCGGCCAGCCATTTCCAATACTGTTGCTGCCGAATGCGTGCTATTTGTCGTACTAGGGGGTCCTCAGTTTCTTCTTGTGTTATACCCGATAGAATATTGATATGGTGCTCTAGGTCATCGTCCATCAAGGATGGGTGCATTCCATCAACCTCAATCGCCACCATTTGCGCCATTTGCTGAACCATTGGGTCGCTTATAACAAATGGCAATTCCGGGTACATTTCTCGAACGACAGATGCCGCCTTACGTATGCTGGCATTGACAACTCGGGGTCGGCGTTCGCGGACATCCTGTGGGTCATCCACCTCACGGAAAAGAGACGGATCGGGCCATAGCTTCTTGAGTTGCCGGGTGTTAATCACCTGCTCGCCGCGCTGGTCGGTCATATTAAAAAGGTTGAGCAGCTGCTGCGCCTTGGCTTCTGTGCTAGTTCCAAACCCTGACACCAACGTAAACACTGGTGGGGTCGCGCTTAACATAGACCTGTCGACATGAGCTTCCGTCAGGTGCGCGAGTTCATCACCAACAACGTCGAGCACTGCGGGAACATCACCGAATGTCTTAAATAGACGCCAGTTTAAGCGAGCATAGGACTGAAGCTCCATACGTGTCTGGTGTGTTGCGGGACCAAATATGCTGTCATCGGCCTGCTGTAGTGCGATGATAGCTTTTCCAGATTCGCCACCAGCTTCACCCCTGCTTGACGCCTGCCATCCACCCTTGCGATACATGCCATCAAGAACGCGGGCTATCTTATTCTGTAGCAGGGAGATATGCCTGCCGGGGTACTCTAGGTAACTGAGTTCTACGGAGCCGGGACCGAGAGGCTCGACTTCCAAGACAGTGTCGCCTTTGTAGTTGAGCGTCTCGACATTAACCCGGCCACTCGAAGCAAGTGGGGGCTTGGACGCCCTACGCAGATATTCGTTGACTAGAGATTCAAGCTGGTTTAGCTGAATTTGGTCGTCGTCAAGGTCGCTTATAAAAGGCTTGCCGCGGGGGTCGTCCGCCCGTTGATGCCCGTACACATTGACCGAAGAGAATGATTTGCCGGGCAACGGGCCACTCCATAGCAATATGGGGGTGCCTACACCACCTCGTGCTTCTTCTCTATTCGTAGAAGAAAGTCCCTGTAGGGCTACGATATGCAAGCAGCCATCCGGGTATTGTGGATCTATACCGGGAGCGATCTCGTCATATATCAGACCGACAAGTTCATCGTGTCCCCAGCCAGCAGACATCTGACTAGATCCATGTGTCATTCCTGATGCAGAGGTCCATTTTTGCACTACTCGCTGAAACGTAGACGCAGAAGGCATCCTGTCGTTGCCCTCAATGGAATCGTCTCCAAACGCTGCTCGTACCATTCCGGCAGGTAAAACCCTACCGTAAGTTTGCCTATGGAGACTGCCTCGTCGCGAGCCGCTGTCGAACACATGGTCGAAAGGGTTGCCCACCCAGCTATCAATCGAACCGGGTCGTGGGCCAATCATCGGATTCCCGGAGCCGTCTTGCGCTAAGACAGCCTCATACGGGTCGCCCGACACGTCGTCTCGCCACGCGGCATGAACAGGGCAAAACCCCGCACAGGCTGCCATGTACTTCGCCTCGGCCCACAGAGAATTCCACCCTTGTACACGTACTTGGTGGTTCACTATGGCTTGGTCAAGAATCGCACTCTCTCTTGATGAGCGGTCCTGCCGTGACTCGACAACAAAACGGAAGGGCTGTGTAGTGAGGTGGGATACGTAGTTGTCGAGGATGGGCCGCAGTTGGTTGTTCTGGACCCTAGGTGCTCCACTAAGCGGTGCCGGTATCTTTAGACGTTGACCGTGGAATAAATCAAACCACTGTGCGCCGCCCTCTCCGTCGACATGAAGCAGGTACTTCTCTGCTGTCAGGTTGACGCGCTTGGAAGACCGGAGCCCCCTCTGGTGGAAATCGCGGATCTCCACCGCACGGCTGTCCGATGAAACCGATCCCCTCGCGTCCACTTGGTTGCGTTCTGGGGATGGTAGGCCGGGGGCCACTTGGCCCTGAATATAGTCTGCCATGATGTTGTATTATATACTCCGTGGCGGGTTGTATGCAGTCGGTGTTTTAGGCGTCACCGATGCACTTGTAGTACGCTATAACCATGGCCTCTCGGGGCTTTCTGTGGATTTCGAGGCGGTCTTTAATGCGCTTCACATGTGAACGTACAGTAGACGGATGGCACTCTAGGACACGGGAGACGCGAGCCCACGACGCTCCGTCCCGTCCCACAAGTATTACAATCTCCATCTGTCTATCAGAGATCATCCTCATCCCCCATGCTGTGTGACATAATCTCAATAATCTCAGACCATGGTGTGCCCTGCCGCCTTGCCCTTGATACGTCGTCTTCTAGGGCGTTTCGCATAGCCTCACTCTCAAAAGCTTGTACGTAGCGCAAAACTTCCGGTGGCATGTCATCGTGAACAGGTGAGCGATCCCTTACGTGTGACTCGGGCATTCCTGCCTCCTTACGGCGCAACCTTACTGACACATCTGTAAGAAGCTCGTTTCGCTCTCGTAAGTAAGAGTTAGTCTCTACGACGATATCAAACGCTAGACGAGACACCCAAGGCCACCTTATTGGGCTCAATTCAATTCCATTTCGTCGCCTTCTATCGCATTTGCTATAGCGACCTCGATGTTCTGGGCCAACATTTCAAACACAGCCACTTGAGCCAACGGGCTGCTATGGAACTGTAGCTCGACCACATTACCGCTGGCATACTTGATGTCGACCGTGGTGGGTATCCCTAAATTAGACAGACGGGCCGATACTGCTTTGGCTCTTTCGACCCAGCCTTCTAATTGCTGTGTAGTAATATCCACTACCTAGCGCTCCATATTTGCTATAAGTGCCCGAACGTCTGCGGCAGTGTAACCCTTTGTGCCACTTGGCTTTACGCCCATGAACGCTGACTTCGGCAGGGCGGCATCGTCTGCTTCCTCTGCAGCAACGTCACTTGCGAAGTCCACAGCAAGGAGTGCTGCAGCACTGCCCTCTTTCAGCGCCAGTGTGATGTGCGTGTCAGTCACATGGAAGCCCATTGTACGTAAGAACTTCGACGAGAACCGCTCCACAGCACTGTCTATGACGCTCATGTCCTTCTCTTGCGTCGAGCCACTAATGACTAGCGTGAAGTATCTACTCTCCATCTTCGTGCTCCTCTTTCCGTTTGTGCCACCAGTTTGCGAAGGTCAGATACCACCGTTTCCACAACGGTTGAGACAAGAACCAGACCTCCTGCTCAAGTTCATCTAACCGAAATGCCATGGGCAGCAAGTTTTTTTCTATGTACATACCAAGGATATTGGCTACATCAGCACGGGTGGTAAGTTTTCCACCCCACCTAGCCATATCCTTGTCGCCTTTCTGGCGAGCCCGCTCCAGCCTCCTAACATCGGCACGAGACATATTTTCTTCGTACTCTGCCTGTGTTTCGTCCGGCTTGGTAATAAGTAGCTTTAACTCCTCTGCGGAGAACTCAGGCACCGTAGTCTTCTTCGTTCTTGATTTGCTCATTTAATTTTTCTAGTCCTGAGTCGCGGTTATTTTTACCAACGGATATGGGGATCTCAAATTCTGCTGCCCTATACTGGGACATTACTGCGTAACGCAGAGCAGCAACCATGTCTGCACCGTCTGCCGTGCGGTCTGCGGGGTCTTGCGCCTGTGCCTCGCCGTCTTTTGGCTTCGGGTAACGCCACTGCGCTATTTCGTACATCAACCTAGAGCCGACCTGTGGCCTGCCGTCTGCCGCTGCGTTCTGGCCCAGACGCCATACCTGCCTTTCATTAAGGTTGCGCCGGATCATCAGGGCCTGACGGGCTAGTAGTTTGTTGGTCAGCGTGACAGACGCTTGACGGGCTTTGTTTTCCGCCCGCACCGGCCTTACTCGGTAGGGTGAGTTTATCCGGGTTAGCTCTCGGTTTAACTCAACAATATCTGTAGGATTTGCAGCGTCACCCCACAGGCGCGTTTCCTTTGGGGCGTCCCACAGGGTAAGGTGGTCGTGGATTTTCTTTGCCCGTACTGTGAGGTCCTGCTTCTGACTAAACACCTCACCTACGACGTGCGCCCGGCCAGCCCTGTCTACCACTAAATGCACGAAGGCAAAGCGCCAGTACCCAAAGTCAACACCACAAACATGACGCCATTTCTGTTGCTTCACGACATCTTTCATATCTGGCGTCCATGACTCCAAGTGCTTATTGGGATCAAAGCGAAGTGCGATACCAGTAGGAGTAGCGAACCTGCCGTACAGCCGGGCCTCCGCCTGCTGTGGGTCGGCCTCAAACTCCTTGGTAATTGTTGCAATATCCTTCGGATCAATCGAAGGGTTGTCCGCAAGCCCGGCATGGCTGCAGTAATGGTCAGACTGCCTACCACGCTTCCATGGATCGTAGATCCTGTGATACAGCCATGTAAGGCCCAATAACGGTGTAGCTGTGGTGATGACTTCGCCGCCATGCCGTAGTAGGCGCGGCTGAACCTCATCCCACACAGACTCCGGGTGCTCCTCGTCCATCCACACTTTGTGCACACGGGCGCTCTGGTACTTAGCTGCCCCCTGTTCTGCGGATTTCCCAACAATACGGCTGATACGCCCGTTGTCTGCGCGGACCAGTATGACGCGCTTTGTACTGCGCATACGTGGCTCCGGTGCGTCGATGATACGTTCGGGCGGTATCCACGTTAGAAGCTCCGGCAGTAATATATTTTCCCACAAATCCCACGTTAAAGCACTAGCCCACAGTAGCAGAGGTGCTTGCCACTTTTGGTTGGGGTGCCTACCTAGTGCCGTAAGCGCTATGTCAATCGCGCCTGTCGTAGTTTTTCCTGTTTGGTTGGCCCAAAACAGCCACCTGAACCGTGATTCCGATGCCAATGCCTCCACCTGCTTTGGGTGCATAGAGCCCGGAATAAACGGCTCTGTCCTGCTATGCTCGTACTCCCATGGCTCCGTGACATTCGGGTCCATCAAAACACGAAGGGGGTCCACCTCTGTGCCCACAAACACCGACGACGATGCTTGTTCTAGCTCACGTAAGTGCAACCAGCGCTCTAGGTCGCCCCCGATATTGAATATGTCATCCACTACTGCTTGTGGTACCTCGGAGTACCATCTTTAACGATGGGTGGGCCAGAGCGAGCATAGACTTTTTTAGCCGATTTGCCACAACTAGGGCAGTCGGCAGGCTTTTCATACTCACTCATGGGTCGAAACACCTCGAAATCCTTTTCACATTGCGAGCAAATGAAACCGTATGTGGGCATTGTCTACCTGCGCTCAAGCATTGGGTTCTTATCTAGCTGATCTTGCACGACTCGGTCGTCTGCATTCAAGGTCATACCAATAGCTGCTAGTGCCCGCACCACATGCAGCGCCTCTTCAGGCGTTGTTGGCATCTTAATGCCCCATTCTGACCACTTGTCGTGGGTAATCCTCGAACTTACGAAGGAATCACTCATAATATCGCTCCTTTGTTATGTACCTACCACATGCTCCTTCAAAACAGCCGCCCAACGCTTCTCAATAGCCTTGAGCGTGACTGCGTCAGACACTTCTGCCTGCACCGCCAGCGCCAATGCTCGCACCAACTCGGGATCGAACTTCTCACTACGTTGCCCTAGCCCGTATTTAGCCAACATCTCCAGCGCAGACAGCTTGTCGCGGTTCGATGCGTCCTCCGAACCCAGAATCGCCACCGCGACGTGCATCTGCTCCGACACATGGCCCCGCATACGCTTCCGTAGCTCCGCTGGGGGCGCTCCACCCGCGCTTCCCTCACGCAACAGGTAGCCTCCTTGCGGCTGCGGCTCCAACCATGTGCCGTTTCTCTTAAGAACCGCTCCCGGTCCCGGTATAAGAGCAACCTTCTTGATGTTGTCTTTGCTTTTCTTGCTCAACGTGTGTCCATTTTTTTTATTTTCAGAACGACAGTTGCCCCTAGGGTTCCTTCGCTGCCTTTTTTTGTGCGGCTCGGTGCTTTGCTTCGGGGTAGCGGTCGTGTGTAGTGAGGGGTGCCCTCATATATGGGACCCGCGCGGGGACCCCTCGTTCCGGGGGTGCAGGGGGGGTACCCCCGTAGGGGGTATCCGCTGCTGCAAGCCGCCCGCTGCTGCAGCACGCTGCGGTGCCGCCAATGCGCCCATGTGCCCGCGCCCTATGCCGCCTGCTGCAGCGGCTGCTGTGGCCCTCGCGTCGCGTACACATGCCGCACCAACGCAGCGTGCAGCAGAGCCGCGCATGCAGCGCGCGCGAGGTCGCCTTGAATCTTCCCGTAAACGATAGTCACCAGTGCTGCAGCGGGCAACCTCGCGCCACATGCGCGTCAGCGAGCACATGGGATCGCGCTATGATCGCGCCATGATCGCGCACATGCGTATGACGCCTGAAAAGCGCGTACCTATGCGGCCAATGGCAATTTACCCCGTAGGGGTAGAAGTACATTGCAACATTGGGGGTGGACAAGCTGTCCGGTCTTACATAGGTTGTTGGCTCGACGATTTGTCGGCGACGGACGGACCGCAAGCCGACACGCTGGATGGCTGGAAGGGCAAGCCCGCTTGGACGGATGGGAATCCCCGGATGGCTTTGACTTCGGCCTCACTTGGCCACACATAGGAAGAGCATAGGGCTCTTCAGCCACCCCGGAAGGGGTAACGCCAGAACCGCTTAATCTCTGGGCCTCCTTTAGGAGGTCGCTGACTAACCGGCTCACCTTGGAACGTCGTTCTGGCAACTTTGGCTACGCCACAGCACAGCTTGCGGGCTGCAATCGAGACTTAGTCTCTGTATGTGGGGAGTACACTGGAGGGCCTTCGTGAACTGGCCGAAGGCCATCGAACAGCTTGTGACTAGCTTCGCTTTTCATGGGCTCTAGGTGGCCGTTCAGAGGCAGGGCCGAAGGCGGCGGGCTAGGCACCCGACCGGAGCAGCTTGGCAAGCTGTCGCTCCAGTGTGATACACTGTTATAAGCGGGGATGAAGCGTCTGGGACCTTCGGTTCGATTCGTTGGCTCTGTTGCTAGGGTTCGACACCCTAGACCCGCTCTTTACTACCCGAAGTCACTACAACCCCGAAGGGAGCTTCACATGACACGTAAGCACTTTGTGCTAATCGCCAAGACCGTTGCCGATCTCGACATCCCCCGCACAAACCGCCTCAAGGTTGCGCAGCGTTTCGCTGAGACACTCGCTGCCACCAACCCCAATTTCAACCGCTACATCTTCGTAGAAGCATGCATGGAAATTCCCACCCCGAAGGGAGCTTAAAATGAACCTGCACCGTGAAATCGCCATGGACATCGTCTCTCGCCGTCGAGTTTACTCGATAGGTCGCCTAGAGGTGGCCGTGTG
>CALGTL010000135.1 GCA_937901475.1 uncultured Dehalococcoidia bacterium | reverse complement strand
TTTCGATCAAACCGACGGACACACAGGACAACTGCGCTCCCAGTGCCTTCACCAGCCACACTCAGATGAGCAGAAAGGTAGACATACCTATGATATGTAGACATACGTATGATTCTGACGCGGTCGAGCGGCAGGAAGCCCCGCCAAAAGACCAGCGGAAGCAGGTGGCAAGCCATCGCATACCGGGACGAGGTTCTTCTCAGCAGCCCGCGCGAAATTTCAGGATGGCAACCTCACCTCATGTCGAAGAGCAACGAGCTATTGAGGCACATATTGAGGAAGAGGCAGAAGCCAACTATGCAGCCTCCACAGGTTACTCAGGCACGTTAGACCGTCAGATTCCCATTGCGAGGAAAGTGGAGGCACCAGATGAAAAAGACCGTGAGATTCCAACAGCACGGAGAGTCGATAGAGCTTACTCTCTCGATGAATACTACGGTGACAACTTTGCTGCATTCACAAACCACTCAGGCACTAAAGACCATGAGAATGCAACAGATGCGGCCAGGGACAAATCCCTGAAGCAGCACGAAGACGACAAAGAGTTCGTGGTGAGAGCAGCCGCAGAGCCATCATCGGAAAAGAAATTCCGAGGGGCACGCCCTGTAGTCCGAAAGGATAGTTGGACCCGGCAAAACTCAGCGGAGATCAAACAGCAAAAGAGAGAACGATCTGACGATACAACTGGATCAAAAGAGACCGAATCGCGTACCAGAGCGAAAGGTGAGTCTAGTTCATATAGATCGCGTCATGCATCTAGTTCAACACGTTCTGCGCCAAATCAAAATGATTCATCATCAGACTCAGAAGATGATAGGCGACAGCCCAGCAGACACGTTGACAAAAACACGAGCGATGACAGGGGAACAGGAGACGAAACTTCTGACACGGATGACTACATGAGTCCGGTAGAGTCTTCGTCTCACCCGCATGCCTTGGTAGGAGCAGAAGAACGAGCTTCTTCTCCAGCCTTCTCGGATTCGGGTGGGAGCCTATCGGACAGTGCCTCCGATAGTGACGACTCTAGCTCTGACAGTGAATTGGACGTGCGCGCCAGCCAAAGAAAGGCCCACAGGCGACGACGTGCAATGAAAAGAGGTAAACCTCTAAAAGCCCATCGCAGAAACCGATCATCTCGCTCAGAAAGCCCAGCTGGAGACAAATTTCGGATCAGAAGCAGATCACGATCACCAGTGAGCAGAGACAGATCGAAGTCACCCGAACCAAAGAAACCTATGCGAATCGAAAGACACAAAGATGAGCCATCATGGAAAGCTGACTATAATAAGTGGTCAAAGATCGATCGCAGATCAAAAGCTGATAGAAGCCGTGAGCACAGCGACTCCAAATCTCAGCACAAGCCGGCCAAGAAAAGGAAGAAAATTAAGAGGGAGTCCCTCTCTTCCATGGGCACGATAGAACATGTACATCTAGGTGTTATCGCCATTGACTTGACTGCATCCTCAGATAACGAGTCTGAAGAGATGGAGATTCCAGAGCTGATGGAGATGCCTGAAGTGGCAACTCTAGCTGCAGGCAGCACAAGCTCAAGCGAAAGCACGACAGAGCCGCCCCAAGAATTTTTCGACGAATTATTAGAGCGCCCAGAGCATGTGGCACGCATTAAAGAAAGCGGTTTGGATCGTGCTGTCTACTTAGCTAAGGTCATAAAAGCACCAAATGCCTCGATAGGTGAGCTTTTTTATGATTATAGTAAGAAGAAACACATAGACAAGGAGCGCGAGCGTATACCTAGAAGTCTCCAATATCCGGAAAAGCTGACGGCTAACGCTCAGTTTAGACCAGGCAACGGATCTGTGGACACAATCGTGTGGCGGAAGAATTTTATGTCGGAATGCACATGGGTGAAGGAGAAATACTTGACACCATTATGCTTGCGAGTTGCGCTGGACCCAAAGGTGTCCGCCGCCGTGAGATCGAACTTTTCTAGAGAGAAGTTTAAGGGCAAATACGAGGCTGAGAAGTCTGATTTGATCCCCTTCGAAGACATATGCATATTCCTGAAGAAGACCTATGATCGACCTGGGAGATTAGAGCATGCCCTCCTAGATTACTTGACATTGAGTCAGGGTAAAGGAACGGTGAGAGACTTGATCACGACTAGAACCAACAAACTTGGAATTCTTAGTCGCTTAGGCGCAGAAGCATTACCAGAAGACTTGGATCGTGCACTTATACTGCGAGCACTATCTGCCCCGCTATCCGAATACATAGCGAGTAGGCATAACCACCTGAAATACTCAGTCGACGAAATCCTCAGGATTTGCAAGACAAGAGAGTTGGCCGTCAACAATGCATCAAGATCGGCCAGGAACGAGTCATTGAACACGATGTCGAAGCGCGGAAATCGAACATTTTCGAATCCCCGCACGAGATCGAACAACCGTTCCAAAAATAGGGGCCACTTGAACGCGGCCATCTTCAAAAAGAAGCAAAGGGTGACAAGCCGGCGACCAAACAAAGCGTCTCTTTTCGCGTTTGGCAACAACGATTCTCAACCAAGAATCTCCACAAGACTATTCCGCACGAATTACAGCGATGCCGAATGGAATGTGCGAGTGGGACCTGACGGGAAAATCAAACCAGGTGTGAACCCGAAGGACCCTCGCCACAGAAACAGTTTCAACAAAGACACAGTTCAAGGTAAGCCTTGGTGTCTAATTTGCAAAAAGGCCGGCCATGACATGACCTCATGCCAAACTCCACCCAGAAGAGGCGGAAAGGGCAAAGGCAAAGGCAAAGGCAAAGGACAGGGTGGACAACGAAATGGGGGGAGAGGACAAGGGCGAGGAAATAATTTCCGCCGCTAGGGAAAAGCCACTTTCTCGCATCTAAGAGTCATTTATGACCAGGACGAGGAAGTGGGAGTCCCAAATGAACTAGCGAACCTTTGTGCCACGACGCGTAGCTCGCATAGAGCACGCAACCCACCCGCACGCTCGCCACATGGGCGGCGCGCAAACCAGCCCCCAGTCTCAGGCAACACAGCATTCAGAAATGATGCAGCACCAACGAAACTGGCAAACAAACAATTTATCATACCATCCTTCCTGTATGGGGTACAGAAAGCGAGATGCATGATTGACACTGGAGCGAGCATTAGCTTCACAAGTCAGCAGGTCGTGGAGAAGCTGCGAGCAAACCCGCTCCTACAGCATACATCCATTCAGACATACGACCGAAAACTGATCGTCTCTTTAGGCGACGGCAGTACAGCAAATGCAAGTGAAGGCGTGGACATACAGCTGAATTTTGCAACAGACGATTTGACTGCACAGTGTGCAATTCTACCCAGCTTACCTAACGGGATTGATCTGATTTTAGGAAATGACTTCCTTAGCAAATTCGACATACTGATTCGTCCTGCGAGAGCAGAATGCTCATGGTTCAGCAAAAAGCAGAACAAACACTTATGCATACACGGATGCTCAACAATAATGCCGGTTCACAGCGCACCGAAAAGGGATACAACTCATCCAGACGGTCGAGCCAATCAGCTCCGCCATCACATATTAACCCTAGGAACACACAGTGAAACCGATTCAGATATAGAAATCGTGGACTCGGTGGAGCTGGGAAAAAGGTTACGACTAATGCGCGAGAAAGCGCAGAACAAAAGGATGCAAAATCCAGCTCTAACCCAACAAGACTCGCTACATGACGAAGTTGCATACGTTCTGACGACAGCAACTCTGCTAAAGGAGGTGCAAGCAGCAGTGCAGGCTGACAAAGCTAAACGATGGCAGCCAGCACCAGCCAAACGCCAAAAGAATTCCTTTAGGAAATGCGAGAATAGCAACTGCACAGCAGCAGCTATTAACCTACCTTGCCGCCGCCATCCAGACCGATTAATGATGGCGTGCTCAATACGATGCCACAAGGTAGCGAAGCAGCAGCGACACAACCTAACTCCAAGTGAGCTAGCGTCAATGCAGCCGCGGTCCGACACTGACAAGGCAGACGCCGAGGTCGAGGCTATAACGAAGTCCGCGGACTACTCGTTAGCACGATCACGGCACATGCACAAGCAGGCCATGCCCGACGGCATATTAGCTGGCCAAACAAATGGACAGCCGGTTAACACTCAGCAGCATAAGGTTAGCGTGCAGGGAGCGACACATCCTGAACGGGTGGCCGCGCCTGTCGCGCAGCGGAAATTAAAATTCGATTTTTCAAATCATACGGAAAATCCTATGGAAAATTCTGCAGGTAACATAGATGTTACCCAAATTGATACAAAAATTAGTACACTCCGGGACTCGATGTTATGCTACGCGACGATTTCGACAGAAACCTCTACTAAGTCGAAAAACAGCAAAAATACGCCAAGACGAGCAACGAACAAAAATTTGAGACCCCAAGCCGTTTCTACTACCAAAAACGGATACAAAGAAACACCCCGAGCCGTTACTAAGGAAAACCTTTGTGCATCTAGCAAGCGAAAACTGGAAGCTTACCGCGCTAGACAGCTGGAACCCCAAGAAGGAGAGTTAGCCAACAAAAACAACGAAATGTTTGAAACAATTCTGCAAAGCAAATTACCAGAAAAGCTCATCGATGCAACGCATGCTTCCCAAGCCACATGGGTCAACGACACATTGAAGAAGGATTATCTATGCCTACAACCCATGGACGGATATAGGGACATGCCGATCGAAGAAATGGTGCGCATAGAAGACAAAACAGACCTCTCAAATTGCCCCATTCCAAACCGAAGCTATAAAATCCCTCGAGCTCTACTACCAAGCCTTGAAAAATTCATCGTGGAGATGAAGAATGCTGGTTGGATAGAGGACTCAACGAGTGAATTCTGCAGTCCGG
>CALGTL010000134.1 GCA_937901475.1 uncultured Dehalococcoidia bacterium | reverse complement strand
TTGAGTCCATGTCGGCCGCGGCAAGTCCTGTCATAAGGTTTGTTGCCCCTGGTCCGGACGTGGCTACGCAAACTCCAACCTTGCCAGAAACCCGTGCATACGCCTCTGCTGCATGCGCAGAGGCTTGTTCGTGGCGAACGAGAATATGCCTGAGTTGTGGGTAGTGCCAGAGTGCATCATAGAAAGGGAGAATCGCGCCCCCAGGGAAGCCGAAGATGACGTCGACATCTTCTTTCAAAAGAGCTTCGCAGACGCCCATTGCTCCGGTAATTTTCATGTGCTATCCAGGGCTGCAAATTGGCCATTTTAGAGGAACTGACAATTAAATCTTACCAATTTAAGCCCATTTCAGTCAACGGATTTAGGAGCGGGCATCGCTCCGAGGTGGCCTGTCCCAAAGGAGGAGGCTAGCGGTTGTGCCGGGGATTCTGCCCCAGTAGCATCTTTCACAGCCGCAGGGTACGAAAGGCTTGCTAATGGCAAAGATGACTCCTAAGCAAATTGGAGAATTCCTGGCTCTCCCTAACATCGCTCACTCCATAAGCCTTCGAGCGGGTAGTACTCCTCATTCGGTTCCAGTTTGGCACGGATTTTCCGACAACCGCTCCTACGTTTTTACGCCAGCCAGCTCACTCAAAATGCGCAATATCAGAAATGATCCGCGTATATCACTTTCTATTGCCAATGCCGCTAAACCCTATAGCTATGTCGTTGCAAGCGGTGTTGCCGATATTGTCCACGACGGTATCAAGGAGCGTTTTTATCTATCGCATCTCGCTACGAAGGCGCTACGGGAGGAGCAAAATATATAGCGGACCTCCAGGCTAGGTACGAACTGATTCTATTGGCGATGACCCCAACGCAGAGGATGGATTGCACGAGTAATTAGTGACCTCGTGAAATGCCAGCACCAGCACGTGGACTATTGATAATCTATGGAAGTACGCTGAGTGTATTGACGTACTGTGCGGTATGGCTATTGCTACATTTTACGTAAGGAGGGCTCATATGGATGAGATTATTACCATGGAAGATATGGCTGCAATTTACGAAGTTCTTGATGAACTCGGAATTGACCGAGAGTTCATTAATGTTGAATTGGGAAAAGAAGACCCTGGTTCGTGGGCCAAGGCTGATGGCGGAATGATGAAACGGGAAGTCGTCGAAATCACCTTACCGCTCACGACCCCGTTAGCGCACTGGCTGCCGACACTGAAGGCAGGGTTGCAGGAGCTCCTCTCCGGAGAAGGATCATGACGAAAGCCACCACGAAGCTGAGGGAACTACTAGCCCGACCCGAAACGTTGCTGGCACCATTTACCTATGATGGTTTCACTGCACGCATCGCCGAGGAATCCGGTTTCGAAGCGGTTTATATGTCAGGCTTCGGTACTTCGATGTCCAAAGGTATGCCTGACGTTGGGCTACTCACGCAGACAGAGATGATCCAGAATGCCGCGTACATAGTTGAGGCTATTTCTATCCCTGTCCTTGCCGACGCTGACACAGGCTATGGCAACGCAATCAACGTCGGCCGTACCATTCGGCAGTACGAGAGGGCAGGAGTGGCTGGCATCCACATCGAAGACCAAGTATCCCCGAAGAGATGCGGATTTTTCGAGGGCAAAATGGTTATTGAAATGGACGAGGCTGCCCGTAAGATTCAAGCAGCCGTCGAGGCGCGCTCGGATGATGATTTCGTAGTCATCGCTCGCTGTGACGCTTTGGTTGTGAACGGATGGGAAGATGTGGAGCGCCGGTGCCGCGCCTATAGTAATGCAGGAGCCGACCTAGTTTTCGTCGACGGTATCCGTACTGCAGTTGATCTCGCTGAATTCGCTTCGCGACTCGAGGACCTTCCCCGCATGTACAACGGAGAGCTTGCTCCCGCTGACGTTGCGGCAGCAGGTTTCAAGGTTCAAATCCACCGGGGTGCCGTCTTTTCGTTGTACCCCATCATCAAAGAAATGATGGTCGAGTTGAAAGAGACAGGATCTATCACAGCGATGGCCCGCTGGGGCACTGGAGGCGCACTCCGCATGGATATCGCCAACGCGCTGGGCCTTGAGCGCATCACTGAACTCGAACATCGCTACGCGACGGCTGGTAACTGACTGAACCAACAGGTAGCCATACCAACCACTCAACCCAATTATTACGAAACATGGAAGGACAGGAATATGAGTAGCATCACACTCCAGGACGCGCAAAAAGTAATTGAAGGAGCCTTGGCGAAGGCGAAAGAACTGGGCTATAACGTCGCTGTTGCCGTGGTTGATGTGGAAACGAGCCTAGTCGCCTCAATTCGTATGGATGGCACCAACCCGTTTACGCCTGATGTAGTCCGCGGCAAAGCGGTTGCTACTGTCATTTCTCGGGGAACCCCTAGTGGTGCCGCCTCAGATCGGTTCCCTGATGGGCTCAAAGACCACGTTACGGCTCTCTATGGCGGACGCGTTACTTGGGTTCAGGGCGCGGTACCAATTCGCCGGGGAGATGAACTGCTCGGCGCTATCGGTGTCGGTGGTGGCCCTCCCGATCAGGATGAGGTAATGGCTCAGGCAGGCGCTGACTCCCTAGTCTAGAACGCTACCGCACGATACTATTTCGGCTGGCGCCAGCTGAGGCAGCGCTTCGAGTCACACCGAGGAGATAGCACTTAATGATCATCGACTCCCACGGCCACTACACGACAGCCCCAGCCGGTATGCAAATATTCCGGGCTACGCAAATAGCTTTTCTAGGGAACCCGGTCAAGCACCCAATCAACGTCAGCGATGACGAAATCAGAGCATCGTTAGATAATGGTCAACTCAAACTTCAAGACGAGCGTGGAACTGACTTGGCGTTGTTCTCTCCTCGAGCGTCTCATATGGGGCACCACTTTGGCGATGAACTAATTAGCCGCTACTGGACGGAAGTCTCGAATGACCTTATCGCTCGCGTTGCAGGAATATATCCAAACCGCTTCATTGGCGTAGCCGCTCTACCTCAGTCGCCTAAGTCAGCATCGATTCAAGGCTGCGTTAATGAACTGGAGCGCTGCGTGACGGAACTCGGCTTTGTAGGCTGCAACCTCAACCCTGACCCCTCAGGCGGTTATTGGCAGGACCCACCTTTGGGCGATGAGTTCTGGTATCCCTTGTACGAAAAAATGGTTGAATTGGATGTTCCTGCCATGGTGCACGGCTCTTCCACATGCAACCCTGCGTTGCACACCACTGGGTCGCATTACCTGAATGTGGATAACACAGGAATGTACCAACTCATGGACTCCACTGTCCTAGAGGACTTTCCTGGGATACGGTTCATCATCCCCCACGGTGGTGGATCACTTCCCTATCAGTTCGCCCGCTTCCAAGGTCTCAGCATTATGGCTAAGCGAGAGCCGTTAGATGAATGGGTGAAGAAAGTGTATTTTGACACCGCGATCTACAGTCAAGACGCAGTCGAATTCCTGTTGAAGAAAGTGGGTGTGGACAACGTCCTTTTCGCCTCAGAGATGATTGGTGGTGTGCAGGCGATTGACCCTGCGACTGGCCGTTGGTTTGACGACACCAAGCCATATATTGACAACATAGAATGGCTCACGGACGAGGACAAAGAGAAGCTGTTCGAGACCAACGTTCAGAAAGTCTACCCGCGAATGAAGCCAATCCTAGAGCAAATTAACAAAACCTAACGTTGTGCCCCCTCGGTGCACTTGATGGAAGGCCTGCTCAACGGTTTGAGCAGGCCTTCTCATCGTTGCAGAGGCATTTAGTATTGCAAGGAAAGTCGCGACAATGAGCTTAACTGTTGCTCTCATCTATCCGTTCGATGAGCCGACGTACGTACCAAGCGTCAGGAGCCCTGACCACTGGATCAACGTAGCGCTCTAAATCCTCAAGCGCCCTAGTTTTATTTCCTTGCCTCAATCGAAGCATACCGCGATCGCGCCGATGCCCTGCCTCTCCTGGTTGGAGAGAAATTAAAAGTGTTAGCACTAGTTCCGCGAGGTGCAGCTCTTCCTTCTGAGTCCATATTGCCGCTAGGTTCCGCATCATCCGCGCTACTAGGGATCGAGGGCTAACTGGAGCAAGAAATGCGGGATCCCATCGCATTCCCTTGTTGATCAGCAGGAACTTCTCCCTGCACTCTGGCTCGCTGAGGATGACTCCGCGGTTGAATGGATCGACGTAAAGGCCATCTTCTTGCACGTGACGTACGAGGAAATGGCCAGGCATTCCTACTCCTACCAAAGGGATACCCAGACGCGCACCAACATCTATATAAAGAAGGGATAGCGTAATAGGGATACCGAGGCGATGCTTGATAACATGATTCAGTAGGCTGTTCTGCGGGTCATAATAGTTGCCCATATTGCCCGCAAAGCCGAGCTCATCGAACAAGTGTTCGTTCAGCGCATTGACTTGGCCTAGCGGCGTCTCCGCGGGGCCAACTCGGTAACTCGCACCAGCCGCGATGTCGTCTAGATGAGATAGCTCGAAGTTGACGTTGATGGTCGAGTCCAATACGGCGCACATAGTTATAGCGCACTCGGCAGTGTCGATCTGTTCATTGGTAACAGATACTAATTGGGCGAATTTTTCTATGGCCGCTGCAGTCTCCATAAGGTCGTAGTATAAACACCAATCAGTTACCGAACGGAGAAGGTTGAGATGACAGAGAAAGCCCCAATCTGGGAACGAGTCGCAGATGCACTCCATTTCATTGATAACCCTGTCGCCATAGCGCAGATCGCGGATCGATTCGAGGCGGCATATGCTCCAGTGATAGCCACTGCTACTAGTGGGGTTGCCCGGGAAAAGGCAATTGATGCGCTGTGGCATTACCTAGCTGCTGGAGCTACTCCCCGAAAAAACTGGGCATTCAACAAGGGTGAAGCGCAGCGCTCATTAGATGCGCTTCTGGAATTGGTGCAACAGGGCGTTTGACTTAGGAGATTCACCGCGTCAATATTGGCAAACCGTGAGCGATTCTACTTGGGGGAAGGGCAATGATGGCTGAAGCGTATACCAATTGCATTGACGGGCATGCCCACCTGGCCCCACTAAGCTTCCTTAATGAAGTGGCGAAGGCACCCAAGGCATTTGGCGTGAAAGTAGAGCGCACTGACAGCGGGCATGCTGTCAGTCTTCCCTATATGCCTAAGCTACGCCCAGCAGGAGGGCGGCTCGTGGAGCTGGAGCGCCGTGAGGATTGGATGACAGCGGAAGGCGTAACTCATCAAGTGACCGGTCCCTGGCTCGATATCGTTGGCTATACGCTCCCTGCGAAGAAAGAGATCGAGTGGGTGCATCTACTGAATGAACACTTGGCTGCAAGTGCTTCTAGTGCCGGGGATGCGTTCAGAGCATTGGCCACCGTACCTTTGAGGTCGGGTGATGCTGCGGCGAGAGAGCTTGAATGGGCTGTCAACGAGGCAGGGATGGTCGGTGCAATGCTATCCAGCGACCCCGTGGATATCGATGTGGCTGATCCTTCGCTGGAATCTTTCTGGGCGATGGCTGCGAAGCTTGGCGTGCCTGTGCTTCTGCACGGTGCAAGTCACAGCAAATGGGATGATTTCGGTCCATCGTACCTGGCGTATAGCATGGGGCGCACTTTGGATACGACAATATTGGCGGCTAAGTTGATACTCGGAGGAATTCTTGACCGCAACCCCACTTTGAAGCTTGCCCTATGTCATGGCGGGGGAGCGCTGCCTTACCTCATCGGGCGAGTGGAGGATGGATACCAACGTGGTATCGAGCGCCGTGATGGCTATGAATTAGAAATGGGTAGCCCTTCTGCTTACTTGCCAAAGATGTATTACGATACTGTGACGCTGAATGAGCGCTCGCTGCGAATGTTGATTGACTTCGTAGGTTCGGGTCACATCATGCTAGGCTCCGATTATGTTTGGGGCCCTATGGCGCAGGAGTTTGTAGCTCCCGTGCTCCGCACTGTCGATGACAAAGAGATGCCGAACATACTGCACGTAACAGCCGAGAATTTATTCGGCATCTCATAGGAGTGAACGATAGCAACTATTGTTATCTACTCCGATATTGATTTCGCCGAAATCGAGAGGAGACTTGCCCGACAATGCACTTCTTCCCCGGGTTTTCGCAATGAACCTCGAGAATGAGGACTCTCGCCACATCATCGGGAACGTCACGAGATAGCTGATATTACAAAGGTACTTGGTAGTCACCCCGCGAGATTGCTCAAGCTCGGCTAGAGTTCTTTGATCTCGGGGAAAACCCCTACGTTCGGAGCGTGCTCGCGCTTCCAGACCATGACAGGTCGTTCGAAGATGACAACGATGGTGCCGTCTTGCTTCACTCCCCGGGTGCGAACGTTGACAATGCCGCGTGTGGGGTCTGACTTGGACTCCCGTATGGAGAGTACCTCGGTTTCTGCGTAAAGAGTGTCTCCCGCGAAGACAGGGTGCGGAAGCACTATGTTGTCCCAGCCGAGCGCGAACCCGTTCTGGCTAACGTCCTTGACCGCGAGGCCCGTGATCACGGCGATAGTAAAAACGCTATTGACGAGCGGCCGGCCCCACTGGGTGTTTTTCGCATACTCGCTGTTAAAGTGAATCTGGTTGTCATTGTTGGTCAACAAACTAAAATTAATATTGTCGAATTCTGTGACTGTGCGGCCGATGGCCGAACGGTAGACATCCCCGACTTCGAAGTCTTCGAGGAAGCGGCCTTCCCATCCTGTCTTGATTGGCACGTTCTGCTCCTTTTGGTGTGTTGAGCTTGGTATTACGTAAGCCAAAGTTTAGCGGGCTTGTAAAATAAGCGCTGAAGATAACCTACTTATTTCCAGGAGTCGACTGATTTAGACGTCATTGATCCAGAGGGTGCATTCGACTAAGACACCCGGACTTCGCTTGATATTGCTGTGGGAATCATCATTAGACGGAAAAGGCCTTGCACACCAGGCTTCCACGTATTAGCGAGATACCTGGTAACTTGGTGAGCAGCTTGTCATTTAGACTGCACTTAGGAGCCGCATGGCCAACCCTCCACTATCAGACCGTCGCCCTTGGGGTGGTCGATGGCGAACTTTTGAGTCTTACGGGAATTCACGATTCCGGCTGCACCAGGCGTCTTGGGCAACCTCGTCAATGGCAATGCAAATGGCCCAACTTGCCCGGCCATGGCTAGCATTCGAGCTTTCGGATTCAGCGCTAATGCTCGGATTGGTGGCTGGTTCTCAAGGGCTAGCTCAGGTGATTGCCGCCCCGTTTGGAGGGCTGGCGGCAGACCGAATGCCCAAACGTACAGTGCTGCTTCTATCGCAGCTTGCCTTGCTTGCAATGGTATCGGTAATGGCAGCGTTGGTTGCGTTTGATATTGTAGAAGTATGGCACTTAGCGCTATTGGCGATGGTCCATGGTGTTGCGGTGACATTCAACAATCCTGTGCGCCAGGCATTTATTCCTTTGCTACTCCCAAGGCGCCTGCTCGGCAACGGAATAGCGCTCCACAGCGGTATCAGAAGCCTGAATCAAATCATTGGACCAGCAATCGTTGGAGTGTTACTAGAGATTGAAGTCGCGGTGGCGTTTTTCGTTATCGTCGGCTTGCACATGGTATCGGTGACGTTCAGCACGCGCCTTCCTCATGGACTCCCTGAACCGAGAGAGAACAGGAGTATAGGGAGCGAACTTATCTATGGACTGCGCTACGTCGCTGCGCATAAAGTCCTGCGGGTAATCGCACTGCTGTCTATCTGCGCAACCATACTGGTTCACCCGTACCCAACACTGCTACCGGTTTTCCAGAAGAACGTACTAGTCATGGGTGAGTCGGCGCTTGGTTTCATGTTTGCGAGTATTGGGCTTGGCGCGCTGGTTGCGTCAGTGGCGATTGCGACTTTTTCTGGAGGGGCGACAAAGAGCAGGTCACAGCTTTTAGCAGGCATAGCTTTTGGTGTAGCTGTAATCGGGCTAGCACTGGCACCAGTATTCCCGCTAACGCTGGTTTCCTTGTTCGCTGCCGGAGCCTCCGCACAGGTGTTCAGCGTGGCCAATAGCACTCAAATGATGCACCACGCTGATCCAGCGCTCTATGGAAGGGTCTCAGCCCTGAACATATGGATACGAGCGCTAATGTTCATATCGCTGCTTGGATACGGTGCTCTAGTCGACTTGTTCGGCGCACCTGCCACAGTGGCTACCGGCGGTGCGGTATTCATTGCTTGCGTAATTGGAATCACGGTGGCATTCCCACGATTTAGGCGCGGGGGAGTTTCATCGGAGCTCCATTAGAGCGTACGAGTGGCTAGGGCTAAGATGTGACGAGCTCGTGCGATGACAGGCTCCTCAAGGAACGCTCCCTTGTAGTTAATTGCGCCGGTACCTTCAGCGACGGCGGCGTTGTAAGCAGCGAGTACCTCTTGTGCGTAGGCGATTTCGTCGCCGGATGGTGAGAAAGCGGCGTTGATGGGGGCAATCTGGTCAGGATGAATGGCTGCTTTTCCGGTGTAACCCAAGCGGCGTGCCTGGCCTGCTTCAGCCGCGATGCCCACGATATCGTTCAGGTCTGTCCAGATGATATCAATTGACTCCACTCCAGCGGCTGCAGCGGCGATAGCGATGGTGGAGCGGGCAAACAATTGGTCTTTGGCCTCGGCTTGTTTCACTAACGGAAGCCCCATCTCACGTGAGAAATCTTCGGCTCCGAATGCAACTGCGACGATGCGTGACGATGCAGAGGCGATTTCATACGCGTTTACTAGCCCGAGGGGACTTTCGATGAGCAGCATGATTCTCGTGCTCCCTAGCTTGGCTCCTAGGGCTTCTTCGTGGCGGGTGAGGGCATCATCAACCGCATGGACCTCATCCGCAGTTTCTACTTTTGGGAGACCTATGCCTTCGATACTAAGGGCTACCGCACAGGCTAGGTCTGCCTCGAACATCTCTGCGCGTGATGGGTGATTGAGCCTGACGAACCGCCGGGGCGCGCTTGCTGGTGCTGGCTCGGTGAGGTACTTCGCGAGGAGCCTGCGGGCAGCTTGCTTTTCGGCGATAGGTACAGCGTCTTCTAGGTCGTAGATAACGGCGTCAGCTGCTAGGGAGAAGGATTTCTGCAACATGCGCTCGCGTTGCCCTGGGACGTAAAGCCATGAGCGAACGAGGGGTTTAGTGGTTGTGAGCATGGTGTCCTTATTCTGCTTGCTCTATCGCGCCGTCCGCGATTAGTTGGTTGATCTTAGAAGAGGCATAGCCAAGCACGTCTTTGAGGACTCCGGCGGTGTGCTGGCCAAGTACTGGAGGTGCACTGAAGGTGTCTGGATCGGCCGCCGACATCTTGATTGGATTTCCTGGTGCCTTGAACGACCCACCTGCAGGGTGTGGAATATCCACGATCATCTCGCGGGCCATTACGTGGGGGTCATTGACTGTATCAGCTACACCGTTGACGGGCGCAACAGGAATGCCCGCTGCGCTGAGGTCCGCCAGCCATTCATCACGCGATCGCTGGCGTAAAATGTTGGCGATCGCTGCATTGACGGGCTCTCTTTCTTGAAGGCGCACCAGGCGTTTAAGTAACTTCTCTTGCTGCAAGAACCGAATGTCGGCTCGAACGGAATCGGGCAAATCCATCTTGCCAATTTCGGCAGTGAGCGCTGCCCAGTGGTTGTCAAGGAAAGCCGCAACGAATAAGAATCCATCTGCAGTCGGGTAGGCGTTGTAGGGTACATGGAGTGCGTGCTGATTGCCCCAGCGTGCAGCGGGCAAGCCGGACATCAATTGCATGGTGGCGATGTAGGTGAGCATGGAGACCTGCACATCAAGCATCGAAATGTCGATGTGCTGACCTACTCCCGTCCGATCGCGCGCTATGACCGCGGCTAGAACGCCAAGGGCAGCTGCCATTCCTGCAGACGCATCCCCGTAGAGAGGGCCTGCGCGCATCGGCCCGCCATCGGTCTCTCCAGTAATACCCATGACTCCGGCGTAGGCCTGTATACAGGCGTCTAGGGCAGCGCGGTCACGCCCTGGCCCGGTTTCCCCATATCCGGTGATGGAGCAGGTGATGATTCGGGAGTTGATCTCAGACAATGAGGGATAGTCGATTTTAAGGCGTTGCGTGACACCGGGACGATAATTGTCAATGACAATATCCGCCCAGAGGACGAGGTCGTCGAATACTTGTTTGCCATTGTCGTTGCGTAGGTTGATGACGATACCGCGCTTGTTGCGAGAGAGAGTCATGATGTGAGGTGAAAGCCCCTGCATGGTGTAGAGGGGCTCGGTGCTTTCGAATACACGGGCTGAGTCGCCAGGGGCAGGAGGCTCAACCTTGATGACGTCGGCGCCGAGGTCTGCTAACAGTGATGCAGCGTACGGGCCGGACACGATTGTGGTGAGATCAAGCACCTTCAAACCGTCGAGTATCTTCACAAGTCATTCGCCTCCGTAGGGGTGAGGGTAGTGTACGCGCTGGAGGCGTGAATCGCGCAATTTGCGCACTTTGCGCCCTAAGGAATATTACTAACAGCACATCCCGGTACATCGACCGGGATGTGCTGTGTTTGTGACCGTAGTGCGATAGAAATCACCAGTGGGGGTGAAATTCGAAATGCCGAATCGACTGGAAATGATGAACTGCTTAGAGCGCCCAACTGCTGGAAGCCACTCGGGGTTGCTTAGGAATGTGGTTGAGGCGCTAGAATTTGGGAACTTATCAATCGGCCTTACAAGAGGCTTGGAGGAATACGGTGGCTTACGGTTCACGAGGGAGTATCGGTCATGTTTGCCCGTCCATTCCATTGGACATGATTTTGAATGAATGTGACAAGATGGTACCGGACGACGTGATGATGGTGTACTCCAGCCTGCATGTTCAAGAGTTACGCCAAGAAGACTTTGATAGGGCGACATCAATGTTGGATGAAGCGGTGGGCTTCATGGTGGATGGCCAAGCTGATTGCATCATCGTTGGCGGTGGCCCGGTGGTGGCGGCGATAGGCTCCGACCAGGGAGTTGTGGACCGTACCACCGAGCTGAGCGGCAAGCCTTCAATCTCGACGACTGGGGCTATGATTACGGGCTTGGATAGCTTCAAGGCTAAAAAAATTGCGGTCGCGACTCCTTACACAGATGAACGGAATGAGCTATTGAAGAGTTACCTGGAGGGCCAAGGATTTGAGGTGGTTGGCATGGGTGGACTAGGATTCAGTCGTGCCGCTGAAATCGCACGGCTCCCATTCAATGTACCGCTCGAGCACGCTGTTAATGTGGCGAAGAGCGCGGTGGGTGCGGATGCGATGTACATACCGTGTGCTCGCTTTCCGGTGGTATCGAGCATTGAAGAGATTGAAGCGGAGACTGGCTTGCCAATTGTGACCAGTACACAAGCGATGATCTGGTGGGGATTGCGAACGATGGGGCTCACGGACGACGTTCAGGGCTACGGTAATCTGTACAGCATTGAACCTGCGGCTCCGCGGAATTAGCCTCTAGCCTAAGGTGCTAGCAACTAGAGCAGAAAAGGGGGTTCCTATAGGAACCCCCTTTTCTGCTCTAGTTGGGCAGGGCTTTAGTCGCCGACGGCGGTCTTTGTCAGCAGAGGGACTGCATCGAAGGCGTTGTCGTAGAAGATGTCCTTCTTGTCTTCTTCGGATAGGAAATCGTAGGAACCAATGACCGGAACGAGATCGTCTCCAGGCAGGCCCGTGTCGGAGCGCTTGGCCGCCCCAGACCCTGGAGCCTCAGTGCCGAAAAGCACGGATTGAGGAGATTTCTGCTTGATCATCGTCGCAAGCAACTCCTTCTCCAGAATGCAGGAGTCGAACCAAAGATTCTTAGTGAGATCACGATGCCCACGGTGATAGTCCTCTTCAATGAATCGATGAAGAGCACCCCCTCCATGACAAATGAAGACCTTAAGGTTCGGGAAATCGTCGAACACTCGTCCGTGTTCGAGGAGCTGCATAGCGATGTATTCCTCAATGACATTGTTCATCTGGTAGTTGGCTGGCACGACTTCGAAGCGCGGGTCAAAACTTAAAGAAGGGTGAATCATCAGCACTGCGTTCAGTTCCTGGGCCTTCTCGTAGAGGGGGTACCAGTACTTCTCGTGCATTCCGGGCGTCCCACGGTCTCCGCCTGGGTCTGGGTTGACGCATGCGCCGACAAAACCAAGTTCCTTGACCCCACGCTCAAGCTCCTCGACGAGGTAAGAGGAGTCAAGATCGCGATTCTGTGGAAGCTGAGCGATTCCGCCGAAGCGATCAGGGTACATGCGCATAATCTGAGCAATGGTGTCGTTGGTGTAGTGGGCCCAGTCGTACTGAAGGTGAGGGCGCATCCAGTGCCACATAGCGATGGGGCGAGGTGAAATTAACTGGTAGTCAATGCTGTGATCATCCAGCATGTCGAGGTGGCGCTTGTTGGCCGATGCCATCTGTTCATCGGACAATTCAGGAAAGACACCATGGTTACTTGGCCCGGTGTTCTGGGATACCCAGTTGGCAATGGCTCCACGGAAACCAGGAGGCGTCGTCATGTGCCCGTGAACGTCAATGACTTTGTTTTCTCCGAACATAATTCTCCTCTTCAATTGTGCTTCAGGCAGTTTGACTGCCACTTTAATACCAGCTATTTGGCCTACTAGCTAGAGATCCAAGATATTCGCGGCGAAAATCTCACTGAACTCTAGCTTCCGAGGAATGAACCCCTGCTCGTGGGAGAAGTCAATCATCGTTTGCATCATCTTCGCGTTGTCTTTCACGCCGTACGGATACGGGTCGCTGCCGAAGGTTGCGCGGGTCTGGGCCATGTACTGAGGCCCAAAAATCATGTCTGATGGAATCTTGCTGTTTAGCTGGGAATACCATGCTTCCTTCGCTTTGACGAAGGCCGCGTAGAGGTTAAATGCGAGCCAGGGGTTGGCGCGGTAGACATCCCCGCGGATAGCGTAGCAGTGGTTTGCGGGAATGTACCCGTGTTCGTTGAAAAAACGAGTGCCTTCGGCGACGAGGTCAGGGAAGAGCGGCTTGATCTTGCTCCAGTCAGCGTTAGCGGGCCTGAGTGTGGTCGACCTGTCGATGACATTCTTCTCAGTCGTGAAAGCACGGCCGATCGGAGCGCCGTCAATCTCGTTGTTGGCAAGCATGGTAGCGAGGCTCTTGTCATCAGGAATCTGGTGGAACTTGATGCCTTCCATGGGCTTGAAACCGGTAGCTCCGCCGTGGCTGAGCTCGGGCGACCGCTCCATGTACCAGTCGACGCTGAACTGATCGACGCCGAAGTCGTGCTGTAGTACGCCGCGCAACCAGAGTGATGCGGTCTGCTGGTACTCACCGACGCCGATGCGCTTGCCGTTGAGATCATTAGGTTTCTCAATGCCAGCGTCGGCGTGGACTGAGATGAGGGCGTGCATGAAGCGGCGGGAAGGGAAGACAGGTATGGCTACCATGTCCATGCCCTGAGAGAGGGCGATGAGCAGTGAAGAGAAGGACATCTCGCAGACCTCAAACTCTTCGAACTTGAGTTGGCGCCAGAAAGTCTCGGATGGATCAGAGTTGGTCCAGATGAGCTCCGCTCCCTCCACCTGAACGTCTCCGTTTAGTAGAGGGGCTATGCGCTCATTACTTGCAGAGATAAAGCTGAACTGTTTCTTGTCGGCCATTGATGGTCTCCGTTATCACTAATCATGGTGTCGCCTAGCGTGCGTGAAGATACGCGCGAGCTTGGCATGCTGTCAAACGCTTCGATGAATAGGAGTACTTGAACCCGTGACGAAAGGCCCGGGCCTGGCACTTCCTGATTTTGCCAAGCCGTACTCATTCACCACTGCACTGGTCACGTTTGTGTAGGACAGCGGTGTCTGCGGCTGTGATCGAATGCGACACTGATTAGCGAAGGACAGTATTTAGTTTGGAACGCTACTGAAGATTTCAGAAGAGGCTCGAAAAGCGTTTTTATAAGCATATTTCTCACCAGGCATTCTGTAAGTGGCTTTACACGTGGATTCCCGCCCGGTACGGTTTCGCATAACACTTAAATGGGTTAAGGGGTGAGCAGAGGCTATGTTGGATTCGAACGTGCAATTAGACGCCGACGTAATCGTGGTTGGTGCGGGGAATGCTGCACTAAGTGCTGCGTTGGCTGCCAACGAAGCAGGCTTGAACGTGATTGTGCTGGAGAAGGCTCCCAAGCATGATCGTGGAGGCAATACTTATTTCACTGGCGGAGCTATCCGATTCTCCTACCAGGGAATAGAGGACGTGCTGAAGCTAGTACCGGACCTGTCAGCAGCCGAACTAGACGTAATCGAAGTTGGGGCATACCCGGAGAGCAAATACTTCGAGGACTTGATGCGAGTCACCGAGGGTATGAGCGATCAGGAAATGGCCAACTACTTGGTCCGCGATTCGTTTCCGACGATGCAATGGATGACGCAGCAGGGCGTGCGCTTGGTGCCTTCGTGGTCACACCAAGCCTTCAAAGTGGATGGTAAATTCCGCTTTTGGGGAGGACTTTGCCTTGAAGCTGTCGGTGGAGGTAAAGGTCTCTCCGACCAGTTATTTGAGATAGCACTCAAGAGAGGAATTGCGATTCACTATTCCACTGCGGCCACCAAATTAATTATGGAGGAATCGGGAGCGGTAAAAGGAGTTACAGTGAAGGGGCAGGATGGCTACCGCGATTTGCATGCTAAGAGCATCGTACTGGCGGCAGGTGGGTTCGAGGCGAACCCCGAAATGCGCGCACGGTACCTTGGCGCTGGCTGGGATCTAGCGAAAGTGCGTGGAGTTCGTTACAACACGGGCGATGCCATCAACATGGCATTGGACATCGGAGCGCAGTCGTTTGGTCACTGGCAAGGATGCCACGCGGTTGCCTGGGACCTCAACGCCCCTCCATTCGGAAATCGATCAATCACAGACCTCTACCAGAAGCACTCCTATCCGTTCGGCTTAATCGTCAACGCGAACGGCGAGCGATTCGTGGATGAGGGTGCGGACTTCCGGAATTATACGTACGCGAAGTATGGCAAACAGATTTTGACACAGCCGCAGCGAGTCGCTTATCAGTTGTTCGACCAGAAAACATTGCACCTGCTCCGCGACGAATACCGAATCAAAGAGGTGACGATGGCCGAAGCGAACACTGTAGAGGAGCTCGCTAAAATGCTAGACATCGACTCGGCCGGCCTTGCTAAGACCATCCAAGAGTACAACTCTGCGGTGCAACCGGGCGTGTACAACCCGACAGTGTTAGATGGAGTCCACACGGAGGGAATCAACCCCGAGAAATCCAACTGGGCGTTACCTTTTGACACGCCGCCATATCAGGGTTTCGCCGTCACGTGTGGTATTACGTTTACCTTCGGAGGTCTCCGTATCAACCAGCGTGGCCAGGTGATGGACACGTCAGAGGAGCCGATAAAAGGACTCTACGCCGCAGGTGAGATGGTTGGAGGATTGTTTTACAACAACTATGCCGGTGGCGCTGGCCTTATGGCGGGCTCGGTGTTCGGCAAGCTGGCGGGGACATCTGCAGCGGCAGATGCTCAAACGTAGCGGAGGATTGACGTTCAATCCTCGCCCTACCTTGCGATCTCTAGGAGAAAGATCCCGGGCTGTACAAAACGCCATCCACGGCACTGGTTTGGGCCGCGACAGTGCTTGCGGTAAGCGATGGGGGATTGGTTAGGGGGGTCATAATTACACTCACTGCGCCCCTTTTTCTTCCCTTCATAGTTGAGAGCGACAGGTGAGTTGCAATCTAAAGTTACTCACGTCCCTCGGATGGGCTGAGTGCATCGCCGGTCAAGAGCTCGGCTATGGTAATAATATGGGCCCCAGTGGTTTGCATAAGATGTAGAGCACGAAGCCCGTCGTTGGGCTCGATGTCCATTGCGTCTATAGCATCAGCGAGAACGTAAGTTTCGAGCCCAATGTCCAAGGTGTCTATCACTGTGTTCAGCACAACATAATCGGTAGCGAGCCCGCCAATGACGACACGCTGAATGCCCGCAGCGACGAGTTGCTCCTCAAGGTTGCAGTCGATGAAACCGGAGTAGGCATCTTTATTTGGGGTCGAGCCTTTCTTAACGATGATGGCAGTATCGGGAAGCTGGAGGGCAGGGTGGAACTCTGCCCCTGTTGTGTTTTCAATGCAGTGCGGAGGCCAAGGGCCTCCTTGTGTCCTGAAGGAGGCATGTTCTTCAGGATGCCAATCTTGAGTCGCATAGATCTGGGCGCCTGCACCGGCGAAGTAGGCGGCAGCCTTGGCCATCTGTGCAGCCACGATTGCTCCACCGCCTATGGCAACAGACCCGCCGGGACAGAAATCATTCTGAAGGTCTATGACCAAAAGGGCATCGGTTGGAAGAATTTTCATATAGGGACCTTTACTAGCGGATCGCAAACTATGCGTAGGGGCATGGCATACGCTACCCCGCTATGGGAATCGAGGCAATGGGCGTACTGGGCGTACTAGGTACGCAGCGGCGAAGGCCATCACCCAGAGAATCATGGCGACTAGGAAGAGCACTCCATAAGAACCGTTCGTAAGGTCGTAGAGCACTCCGAATATAAGTGGGCCCCCGTAGGTGGCGGCGTTATTGAAGGGTTGGAATAGACCACTTATGCCGCCGTAATGGGCACGCCCGAAGGCATTGGCGACGAATAACCCTCCCATGATGAAAAACGAATTGACACCAACCCCGAGGTAGGCCATAGCGGCAAACATCATAGGCTGGGAGTCAACGATCCACAGGAGACCCATAGAAGTCCCCATGACTAGGCTTATCCCAAGGAACGGGGTGCGAGCGCCATGGCGGTCGGCGAATGTACCCCAAACGAAGGCCGCGATGATGGTGCTGACGGCGTAAAGAGAGAAGGAAAAGGACGCGGCGGTGGCGGGTAGTCCTTGCTGGACAAAAAAAGGTTGGATGTTGGGAATCATTCCTCGTATGGACACTGTGCCTGCGACGACGGCTGCGATAAGGAACCAGAACCTCAATGTCCGTATTGCTTCTTGGCGAGTGTAGCTAACCTCGGTGACCGGAGCAGCTGTCGGGCTGATTTTCTGGCCCCCAAGGTTGACCGGAGCGTAACCGTCAGGGTGAAGGCCAATGTCCTCGGGGGCACGGACAATGAGTGCAGTGGCGGGGATCATCAGCGCTAGAAAGACCACGCCGATGACCATCCATGTGTCGCGCCAGCCGATAGCGCTAATCATAATTTGGAGGCTAGCAGGGAAAATCAGAGGGCCAAGACTAGTGAGGCTACCTGCTGCTGCGAACGCTCGACCTCTTTTGATAATGAACCATTTGGGCAGTATCGCGCGAGTAGAAATAAGGCCGAAGTGACCTACTCCCCCTAAGACTCCGTAGACAATCAAATAGTAGGAAAAGCCGGAGACGTTGCGCATCGCGATTAGTGACCCCGCGAAAATAATCACTCCAACGGCGAATGCGATGCGGACTCCATGTCGCTTGTCGAATGTGGGGCCGATGAGAGGTCCCGCGGCAGCCGAAATGATGGCACCGATCGCGAGAGGAAGGAAAAAGAGAGTGCGGTTCCACCCGAACTCTTCCTGCATAGGAGTAACGAAAATGCCAAGACCCCAGGAGGTAGTGCCCGAGATGAAGGCACCGCTAAGTCCAGACACGATGACGATGACCCAGCCGTAGTAGAAGGGTAGGTGCTTTGCTAGAACCGAGTGCATAGAACTCACGATATCAGTAACATCGCGCCCATGCTCAAACCAGCGCTCGTGATATTCGACTGTGACGGTGTATTGGTAGATAGCAAAGGAATTGCGTTTGACGTGTCTCGCGAGATGGCGGCGGAGCTAGGCATCTCGCTGTCATTCGAAGAGCACGAACGCTACTTCGGAATCCGTGACTCAGATATGTTCAACTGCCTGGCGGTGAATTATGGAGTGGTGCTTCCGGAGGACTTCCTGCGTCGCGTAGAGGAAAAAAAGATGACGCGCTATTTGCTCGGCGTTCCAGCAATAACAGGCGCGCTGCACGCGGTGCGAAAGGTCGCAGAGGCTGGATTGCCTATGTGCGTGGCGAGCAGCGGAACGAAGGAGCGGACAAATTTAAAATTGAAACCGCTCGGCTTGCTGGCGTATTTCGGTGCGCATGTGTTTAGCGGGTATGAGGTGTCGAATGGTAAGCCTTCACCTGATATTTTTCTTTATGCCTCTGAGAAAATGGGAGTTGACCCTGGCGATTGCGTGGTTATTGAGGATAGCGCTGCAGGAGTGCAAGCTGGGATGGAGGCGGGTATGCGCGTGCTTGGTTATTCGCCAAAGAGCGACATGCAAGGGCTATCAGACTTGGGGGCTGAAGTCTTCGTGAGCATGGCCGAGGTACCGGGCCTGATTGGTCTCTGACAGATGTTATAATTTCTCTATAATTTACGGAGTTTCCTATGATTGAGTTCACGAAATATCAGGGCACTGGGAACGATTACCTGTTCATTGATGCTCTCTCCAAGCAGTACGATTGGCCGAAGCTCGCGAAAGTGATTTCCGACCGGCACTTCGGTGTTGGCGCGGACGGCATTATTATTGCGCGGCCGGCAGATTCGGATGCCGCGGCTGTGCGAATGCAGATGTTTAATGCTGACGGTTCGGAAGGCGTGATGTGCGGTAACGGCCTGCGCTGCTTTGCAAAGTTCGTCATCGACCGTAATTTGGTCAAAGGTGGTCATGATTCGTTGAAAGTGCAGACGGGAGCGGGAGTGCTAACGGTAGAGCCGCTGCGGGATACCAATAGCATAGTGGGTGCTCGTGTGAACATGGGAGCGCCAATCCTGCGGGCAATTGACGTACCAGCGGATGCGTCAAAGACTGGACCATCGAATTACGCGGGACTTGCCCATGACTCCCTAGAAGGATTGGGTTTGGCTCCTGCTGATTTGATGTTTGACGCCGCGGTAAAGACTACGGGCACGACTTTTGTGGGGACGGCCGTTTCGATGGGCAACCCTCACTTCATCTCAATGATAGATACGCCTGTGTACGAGATTGATCTGGAGAAACAAGGGCCGTTGGTGGAGAATCACTCGGCATTCCCAAATAGAGTGAACTTCAGCATCGTGAATCTTGTAGACCGTGGCCATTTGATAGGTCGAACCTGGGAGCGCGGGTCAGGTATAACCATGGCATGCGGTACCGGGGTGAGCGCTGTGGTAGTTGCCGCGCGTTTGCATGGACTAGTGGACGACCATGTGTCACTGCAGTGGCCTGGCGGCGAACTGGAAATCACCTGGCCTGGTTATGGGCCAGTGATTCTTGAGGGCGATGCGATCGAGGTATTCTCGGGGAAGTTCCCTGGTTAGTACCGTTACTCGCTTCGGATGCTGCTCACATGAGCGAAGGTGACCTACTGGTTCGCCACGAGCCGTTCGCTATAATCAGATTCGCCCACCACGAACTCTTGGAGGATTCATGCAGCTTGCAAGCCGTCTAGACAAATTACCCCCCTACTTATTCCTAGAAATCAGCCGGAAGATTGCCGAGAAGCGATCCCAAGGTGCAGATGTGGTGAGTTTCGGTATCGGCGACCCGGATATCCCTACTCCTCAACACATTTTGGATGAGTTGACGAGGACTGCGCAGGATGCTCCTAATCACCGTTACCCCGAATCTGATGGTCTGCCTGCGATGCGCAAATCCATTGGGGATTGGTACAAACACCGCTTCGATGTGACGTTGGCGGACAAAGAAATTGTGCCATTAATCGGAGCGAAGGAAGGCATCGCGCACATGGCGCTGTGCCTTATTGACCCTGGCGATGTCGCACTAATTCCTGATCCTGCATACCCGGTGTACGCGGTGGGTACGATGTTCGCGGGTGGTGAATCGCACTTGATGCCCTTGTCAGAAGAACGAGGATGGTTACCTGATCTCAACGCAATCCCTGCGGCGGTCGCTGAAAAAGCGAAGGTTATGTGGATCAACTATCCAAATAACCCGACTGGAGGCCTGGCTACCTTGGAGTTCTTCGAGGAAGTAGTCGCATACGCGAGGAAGTATGACATTGCTGTTTGCCATGATGCCGCGTACTCGGAGGTCACCTTCGACGGGTACATCGCACCGAGTTTCATGCAAGTACCGGGCGCCATGGATGTGGGTATCGAATTTCACTCGCTGTCGAAAACTTACAACATGACGGGCTGGCGTGTTGGTAGCGCAGTTGGAAACCAGCAACTAATCGACGGTCTTGTGCGAGTGAAATCCAACATCGATTCGGGTATTTCTAACGCCGTGCAGTACATGGGTATTGAGGCACTTGAGAACACTCCCCAGGAGTGGATTGATTCCAACAATGACATCTATAGGCGTCGTCGCGACCGTGTCGTTGAAGTATTGAATTCAATTGGGCTGAGCGCACCGACTCCCAAGTCAGGGCTCTACGTGTGGGCTCGGTGCCCTGAGGGATGGACTTCAGCTGCTGTTGCCACTGAGTTGCTCGACAAGCACGCCGTGGTGGTGACGCCAGGCCGTGGCTATGGAGCCGCCGGAGAAGGGTATATTCGCTTGTCCCTAACGACACCGGATGATCGAGTAGAAGAAGGATTACGCAGGCTTGAAGGCTGGCGCTTGCCTGAAAAGCCTTAATCCTCTAACGATATAGAGACTCCTATTTCACCGAATGCTGCCCTGCATAGAAAGCAGGCAACAATCCCGGAGCGCTGCTCATAGCGAAAGTACGAAAAGGGACAGTGGATACCGAAGCAGAGCCAGAACAGGCTCTGCTTGTGGGAGTTGCCATAAAAGGCAAACGGACTCCATGGTCAATGGAGGACTCTCTTCGTGAGCTTGAGCAACTCGCTTCGACTGCCGGGGCGGAAGTGGTTGGCACTATCCCGCAGAATCTCGAAAAACACAGCGTTACGTACCTGGGTAAAGGTAAAGTTGAGGAATTGCTAGAGCTTCGAGAGGCGCTGCAATTTGATACGTTAATCTGTGACGATGAACTAACACCCACTCAGCAGCGAAACTTAGAGAGTTCATTTAAAGACCAAGTAAAGGTCATCGACCGCACCGCGTTGATTCTTGACGTGTTCGCACGCCACGCACGAAGTAAGGAAGGGCAGTTGCAAGTGGAGCTGGCGCAAGCTGAGTACTTACTTCCGCGCCTGGCGGGGCAATGGAGCCACCTGGAACGCCTTGGTGGTGGCATCGGCACACGAGGACCTGGGGAGTCGCAGATAGAGACAGACCGTCGCTTAATTGGCCACCGTATTCACCGTATGAAGCGCGAGCTGGACGAAGTTCGAAAGCAACGGGAACAGCATCGGCAGCGCCGCTCCAACAGCGGAATCCCAGTGATTTCCTTAGTGGGCTATACGAACGCAGGGAAGAGTAGTTTACTG
>CALGTL010000133.1 GCA_937901475.1 uncultured Dehalococcoidia bacterium | reverse complement strand
GATGGACTGATATCAATGCCATCTTTGTAAACTCGGCCCCCATGATGAATTTCGAGAGGTACGACAAAAAGCGGCAACCCAGCCAAAATGCGTGCTGGAAGCGAAACATTGCTATCTGTAACGATTGCGATGGCCATGGTCAATCCCGTTACGCAGGGCGCTAAGTGCCTTGCTTGGCACGCTGCTTAAAGTGAAAGGAGCACGCGACGGATGAACCACAGCCCGAAGACTGCAACCAGAAATGAAAGATCCAGACCCCCTGCGGACGGTACGTAACGGCGGATAGGGGCGAGAATAGGTTCTGTCATTCCTGACAACATCAAATTAACGCGACTCAATATCTCATTACGAATCCCAAATACAAACAGCCATGAAACAATCGCTCTGATGAAGAAGAGATACATCAAAAACCCTATAACCATGACTACTAGATCTCGAATGATATCCACTACTGTCCTCCCAGCGCGCGGGCTTTTCGGTGAGCCGCCGCAACTGCTTCAAGAATTGTCGAACGGAATCCGTGATTCTCCAACTCGCGTAGTGCCTCAGCAGTGGTGCCGCCAGGTGACGTGACTCTCTCACGCAATAAAGCGGGATTGTCGCCAGTCTCTTTTGCTAACTGAGCGCTACCCAATACGGTCTGTACCGTAAGTGTTGTTGCCATCTCGCGAGGCATACCCATGTAAACACCGGCTTCAATAAGCGACTCAATGAACGCAAAGACATAGGCCGGCCCGCTCCCCGATAGAGCTGTAGCCATATCTAAATAATTCTCATCAGCGACGTACCATTCAAGGCCGAGTACGGCCAATAACTCTTTAGCCGCAGTACGACTGGTCTCTGCAACTGCGTCGGTAGCCATCCAGACTGACATCCCTTGGCCAATTTGCGCTGGTGTATTCGGCATCACACGAATAATGGAATCGTGCTTTAGCCCTGCAGTGAGGGACGGGACCGTAAGGCCCGCTATGATTGAGAGCACTGTTTGATTAGACTTCAATTTCCCCTTGAGCCCAGAAGCAACCCCTGCGAAATGCTGGGGCTTCACAGATAGAACAATAATGGCTGCGTCCGCAACAGCCTCCACATTGTTATCAGTGACTGCGATTGAATAAGCCTTAGCCAGATAATCTCGTCGCGCGGCGACGGGCTCGGCGATGCATATGTCATTAGCCTCTAGTACGTGTGCTTTGAGGGCTCTGCGGATGATGGCTTCCGCCATGACTCCGCCGCCGATGAAGGTGGTTCGCATTGGGGCTCCTGGGCCGCTCGGGGCCCTGAAAAGCTGAATTGAAAACAGCCCGATTATAGCATTGGGATACTTCGTGGACTGGCTAAGCTTAGAAGTCCGCGATTGATCCGTTGCCGGATACTAAAGCAGCCAATCTCACGGCCTGAACCATGCCGGTTGAGTCTGCGATACCCTGACCAGCGATATCGAACGCTGTGCCATGGTCGACCGATGTACGCAGAAACGGTAACCCAAGGTTCATCGTTACGCTTGAAGCCCAGTCATGAACCTTAATCGCGACGTGCCCCTGATCGTGGTACATGGCTAAGACGACATCGAACCTACCCTCTATAGATTGGTTGAACACCGTGTCAGCAGGAATTGGGCCTGTCACGTCCATACCTGCTGCCCGCGCCGCTTCAATAGCGGGCGCTATCTCTTCGATTTCTTCCATCCCGATGATGCCCGCTTCTCCACCGTGAGGATTCAGCGCGGCGACGGCAATTCGCGCTGGGGCGAATCTTTGCGAAACGAAAAACTCATGAGTAAGACGTAATTTCTCCAAGATGTTATCTTTCGTTACGTAATCGCACGCAATTCGAAGCGAGCGGTGCGTCGTTAAATGCACGACGCGTAACCCTGGCGTGACGAGCATCGTGACAACCTGATCCGCTCCTGTCATCGCCTGGTATATCTCCTGGTGACCGACATCCGCGTACCCTGCGAGATTCGCCGCGTGCTTATTAATCGGTGCAGTGGCTATTGCGCTAATTCGCCCCGCCATGGCCAACTCTGCTGCCGCTTTGACCCAGATGACGGCTGCTTGGCCTGCCTCCAGCGAGACCTCTCCATATGGTAGATTACGCAGCCCACTGGGAAGCCCTTTGGGTTCATAAACGGCAATCTCTACGTCGGATACGGAATCTCCAGGATTAGCTACTGCGCGCCCCTTGAGAGAGGAACCGGTTAGCGCAAGTGCTTTGTTGAGCACTGGCACGCTGCCGATTACGACCAACCGAGCAACCTCACGTAACGTCCCTGACGCGATTGCTTTTGCAACGACTTCGGGGCCGATACCTACTGGGTCGCCAAGGGTGATACCTACGAGCGGGATATGTTGTTCCATAGATCTGAATTATACCTTTCTCTGTAACTTAAAAAGGGCGGGCCCCGATGGTTAGACCAACGGGGCCCGGTGGCCCGCTCCCGTGGCGCGTCGGAAGGGGCCTGCGGAGGAGGGGGACGAGGAACGTCCAGGGGAGTAGGCCGTTCCAGTCAGCCCCGACGAATCGGGGCATATCATGCGCAATTAGTGAGGAAACTCCTCAGGGTTTATTCGGCTACACAGCATGTGCGTGTGCTTTAATCACGTGGATTTCTTTCCACGGCTCCAGCGAAACCTCATGCCCCGCTGGCTCAATCATCAGAATTTCCTTGTCCGCGCGAATAACGAATCGATTGCCTGTCAATTCCAATTTTCCTTCGTATTGCCCAATCCGGAATTCGAAGTGCTTCAGATTGCGCTCCACTTCAGCGGCGCTTATTGGAATTTCTTCGAAAATCACCAAACCTGGGTGATAGAGATCAAGAGGGAAGAGGCCTCGGAATTCTCGACCACAAGTGACTAGTGTTCGATTGAGCTTCCATGCTTGGATAAGTCCAGGGAGTTCTAGATCACTAAGGAAATCATTGGCATGCGCTGCATCTATCTCGCTGTAGCTTTCGCAAGGCAGACAAGCGTCAATCAACCATCGAGCTGGTGCTAAGGTCATCCCTTGTTTCCTCCCTGAAATGTCGTCATTGCGGGCCAAAGAAAAGTACTCAGGCAGCCGTGAGTGCTTGGGTAGTTCCCTATGCGTAATTGGAGTTAATTGGATGATGTGGCAGTGGTCTCATCTGAAGCGAGTAATCCCGGCTTGGTGATACCGGGTCGCCTCCCTCTTTTGGCCCGCTGCTTCGGCGGGATCGCATACTCGTTAGGTATCAACTCTAACTGTGCGGAAGAAGCACTCGCCTGCTCAACCTCGTCAACACTTTGATAGTCACGAATCTCGCGTACAAAACCATCCAAGTCATCGAAATCCCGGTAAACACTTGCATACCGGACGTATGCGACTGGATCAATTTGGCGTAACCGACGAAGCGCTGCATCTCCTATAACTGAAGCAGGAACTTCAGCGCGGCCGAGGCGCTGCAAGTCGCTATCTATCTCTTCAACTAACTTATCAAGGGCTCCTGTCGGAAGAGGTCGCTTCACGCACGCTAGACGAATACTCCGAAGTAATTTCTCTCGGTTGAAGTCCTCGCGCCGGCCGTCGCGTTTCGCGACGGTTAAGCTTGGATGTTGAATGCGTTCGTAAGTGGTGAACCGCACGCCACACGCTGCACACTCTCTCCGCCTTCGAATCTCCTCACCGGTATCCCGGGAATCCGTTACGCGTGAGTCTGGTGCTCCGCAGTTTGGGCATCGCATGTCGTGGCAGTCCTCCTGGGGCCAGCCGTACGTAGTGGTACGGCCGATCAGTACAGAGACGTTGTAGCAATATAGGGGATTGTAACGTGCCGTGGCTACTACATGGGGTGCAATTGACCCAAAAGTGAAGCCTCCGGAGGTATTTTTGTCGCACGTCGGCACTCCTGTCAAGTAGCAAATTCACACATTTTCCTACAAGCAATACTTGGAGGCGGCGGTACACCATACTGCGAATGACAAAAATGAGAGAGTGGGAGCGCGCGTGGACAAGCAAAAATGAGCCCCGCGGGATTACCAGCGGGGCCCGGTGACCCATTCCCATTGGCGTGTGGAAAGGATCTGGAGGAGCAACGAAGTAGCCATGGGGAGTGACTGCTCCGAGAGAGACCCAAGTTTCGGGGGAGATTCTTGGATCAAATATTTAAGTAAGAGCACCTGCTAGCCGCCTCTCCCCCTCATACGCCTCAGGTACTGATACCAGAACCGGAAAACACATGAGAGGGAGAAATCCAACTTACTGAGGCAAGGATTCCATCGGCGGGCGAAAACTGCTTACTCTGTAGGCAATTATTGCGACGCAGATGCCTGATGCGAAGCGCGCAAGAACGGAGGAATGTCGAGATCAGATTCATCTCCAAGGGCTTGGCGAAGGAACTCTGAAATATCGTCGTCATGTAGCGTGCCCGCATCGACAGTAGGAAGACCTGTGGCGATTATTGTCACTCGCACCTCTTCTTCCATCTTCATGTCCGTGACCATTCCGAAAATGATATTGGCCTCAGGATCTACCGCACGGCTAATGACATCAGCTGCTTGCTGAACTTCTTTCAGCGTTAGGTCAGTGCCGCCTGTTATGTTGAACAGAACGCCACGCGCGCCTTCAATACTGACATCGAGCATAGGACTATTGATAGCAGCCTTGGCTGCTTCAATCGCGCGTCCTTCACCGGAGGCTTGGCCTATGGACATCCAGGCAGGACCTGCGCCACTCATGATTGTCTTGACGTCCGCAAAGTCGAGATTAATCTCACCAGGAACAGTTACCAACTCGGCAATGGATTGAACGCCTTGACGTAAAACGTCATCGGCAATCTTGAACGCATTCTCAGCGGTGACTGTGTCGTCGCAGATACCGGCGAGGCGGTCATTAGGAATAACGATAAGTGTGTCCACATGCTCCCTTAGCCGGGAGAGACCATCCTCAGCGTTCTTTGAACGCCGACGCCCTTCAAAACCGAAAGGCTTTGTTACAACGGCAATGGTCAGTGCACCTGTCTCTTTGGCTACTTCGGCCACAACTGGTGCTGCGCCCGTGCCAGTGCCCCCGCCCATGCCGCAGGCGATGAAAACCATATCAGCATCACGAACCGCTTCATAAAGCTCTTCCCTCGACTCTTCGGCCGCCGCTTGACCAATAGACGGATCACCGCCCACGCCAAGGCCACGTGTCAGCTTGTCGCCAACCCTAATCCTTACGGGGATGTCCAAGCGAAGCAGGTGCTGCGCATCCGTGTTGACCGCGAGATATTCAACCCCCGGCACGCGCTCTCGATACATCCGATTGACGGCATTGCAGCCGCCACCGCCAACGCCAATGACTTTGACTTGCGCTAGGCCGTCTATCTGCGGTGTGTTATTTGACCCAAACATATCCATGATTCGAAACCCCTTTCCCTACGTCGCTGAAACTGTGTGGCTGAACAGAACTATTGGTCAGACCCTTCTTTACTCAGTGAAGACCTCCTCACCTAGTACTGCATGGGTTACATGACCGAGCTTGAGGATGCAGACCCTCAGGATCGAGAAACGACTCATACGCGCACCTCCGTGATGCGACGAGGTGTGAATCGTGAGAACCACCCAGAGAGTCGACTCAGAACGTTCGCGTTTAGCGTCACGCTCTCAGCAACGGCACCAGGGTGGCGGTGCTGGATGGCCCAGAGGAGTAGACCAACCGCAGTTGAAAAAGATGACTGCTCAAGCTCTGATGGGAGCCCGAGCACTCCTGAAGGAGTGCCGACTCGGACGAGGCACTTGCCATATTCAGCAGCGATCTCAGCTAGACCGTGCAGATTGGCGCACCCTCCAGTAAGGACAATCCCTCCGGGAGGTACCTTAGTAAGACCTGATTGACTGATCTTATAAATCACCATGCGCATCAACTCTACGCCGCGATCATGCAAGAGCTGATTCAGGGTTTGATGGGAAATTGGACGAGTGTGCTCACCAAGGCCACTGTCCACCTCAATTACATCGTGCGGACCAACCTGGTCGAGTAAAGCCGAGCCATGAGCCAACTTGGTCACCTCAGCGACCGAGACGGGTAGCCCCAGGCCAATGGCGATGTCGTTAGTGAAATGATGACCAGCAACTGGAATTGCAGCGGTGTTCCAAAGGGCACCATCGCGATAGATAGCGATGTCACTCGTACCACCGCCAATATCCACGAGGACCACGCCAGCTTCGCGTCCCTCTGCCGTTAATACGGCCTCTGCGCTCGCAAGATGCTCAATTACTAACCCGTGAACGTTCACTCCTGCTGCACGAACAACTTGCTCTAAATTCTGCATCGTTGCAACGTCCCCCACAACGACGTGAGACTCAGCTGCAAGTTGACTCCCATTCATCCCAATGGGATTGCGAACACCTTGTAGTCCATCAACCTGGTATGACCTAGGCACAACGTGAACGATCCTGCGTCGCTGATCTGATTGTTCAACGGTTGAATTCAGTAAGCGGTCAACGTCGTCTTGCGAGAAAGTTTTTGCACTTTTCCCTTTAGTTACCAAGCTTGCAGCAGCATTGATACAAGTCAGGTGCCCCCCGGTGATACCGACATATGCGGCTGGGAGTTCGGTACCTAACATTTCCTGTGCTTCTTGAGTCGACTTACGAACAGATTCAGTAAGCTCTACAGGGTCAACTACCAAGCCCTTGCGCATGCCCTCGGAGCTTGAGTGACCCAGCGCAATTACTTCCATGGTGCCTGCGGAAGAAACTTTCGCTACCAATGTTGCTACCTTCGTGGTACCTACATCGATTGCGGTGTATATCGTTTCAATTCCAGATGCCATCTTGGTGCTCCTTCGCCCCTCGTTACGCGGACTAGCGAACCCGACTATCATCGGACTCAGGTATCAATCGCTCGACTACCCGCAACTTGGCGCTGCGACTGCGAGGATTGCGTTCAACTTCAGCCTTACTCGGGCGAATCACTTTCTTGACCACGGCCTTCATTTGGTCTGAACCAACCACGAAGCGCTTAATCTCGCGATCTTCTAGTGAGTGATATGAAATGGTCACCAATCGCCCACCACCATCCAGCACGCTTGCGGCTTGACCTAACCCTGCCTGCAAGCTTTCAATCTCGTGATTCACTCCAATGCGCAATGCTTGGAAGGTACGCGTCGCAGGGTGCGTACGACCCTTTCGATAACCAGAGGCTCGGGCCACCACATCTCCTAGATGCTTGGCGTCTACTATGGTTCGGTTGCGTACGATAGCCTTAGCAATTTTTCGTGACTTGGGCTCTTCCCCGAATTTATAAATGAGATTGGCGAGATCCTCTTCAGGCCACTCGTTCACGATGTAGTCTGCCGTTAACTCGCCCTCTGCCGAGAACCGCATATCGAGCGACGCTGGTCTTTTGAAACTGAATCCGCGATCTTCAGCGTCGAGTTGTCGCGAAGAGAGTCCCAAATCGAACAGCACGCCGTCAGCTGGGATAAACCCCTGGCTCGCAGCGGTCTGCCCAAGATGCTCGAAATTCGTGTTCACGAGCACAGCGGACCCGCCGTAAGAATCGAGTCTTGCGGTTGTCGCCACAATCGCTTCAGGGTCGGCATCGAGCCCAAGCAAACGCCCATGCTCGCCTGTTGGCCCAGGCCCCGCTGCGGCTTCAAGAATCGCGACCGAATGCCCGCCATCGCCAAGCGTGCAATCGATATACGTCCCGCCTGGGTGCACACCCAAACTCTCTAACACCTCTGAGACCATGACTGGCCAGTGGTACGTCCCGGTCGCGCTCGTCATTCCCCGGCCTCCCGGTCATCTTCTGAGGAATCCATATCTGCAGCGTCAATCTCCTCCATCATTTCGCCCCATCGACTGCTATCCCACAGCTCTAGCCATGTTCCAGCGCCGACTATGACTACTTCCTCCTGCAGACCAGCGAATTGTCGCAACGGCTGCGGGAGTACTACTCGCCCCTGGCGGTCGAGCTCCAAATCGAAAGTTGACCCAAAAACCCTACGTCGGAGCGTTCGCGCAACCCGAGAGCTCGGAGACATAGCGGCGTAGCGAGAGGAATATGCATCCCATCCCGTTGGAGAAAATGCCCAAATACATTGGTCAAAACCACGTGTCAGATAAATGCCGCGCGTGAATTCCTCCCGATAGCGGGCCGGAATAGCGACTCTCCCTTGCGGGTCAACGCGGTGTTGATATTCCCCGTGAAACTGCATGCAGTAGTTGCCTGTACTCCCCAAAAATCCCCAAACCTAGTGATGTCTTCACCAGATTACCCCAAACATTAGTCATTGTATAAAACAATTGCAATACAAGTTTTTAGACGTTTCGGAGGAATTTCGTGCTGTAAGTGCAGCCTCTAATACGGCGATAAGCACGTGGTTTGCGCTCCTGTTAGGCCACTTTTGCTAACATCACTAGGACATGAACACGTAGATACAAGGCCTAGTACTTGTATAAAAGAAATAGATTTAAGAGTAATTTTTTTGCGTACGGTAAGGAATGTCTCGTAAGAGTAGGTACGACTAAGTCGCATGCCTGAGACACAATTGCTATAATGACCAGCATTATCAGGCGTGGCCTGCTCCTACCCTGCGAACGATTCGCTTCAAATGCGTGCGGCGCGCAGTAGACCTACGAACGCTTTCGCAGAGGTGTCCTAATGAGCTCTCAATACGGTGAATTCCTGCCTCCCCAACGCCTCCTGATGGGCGCTGGGCCAGCTAACGTCCACCCACGGGTCTTGCAGGCGATGACCGCATCGTTGCTCGGTCATCTCGACCCAGTTTTCCTACAAGTAATGAATGATGTGCAAGGCATGCTTCGAGAGGTATTCAAGACTCAAAATGCCGCCACCTTGCCTGTCTCAGGCACAGGTACCGCGGGGATGGAAGCAGCATGCGTAAACATCCTTGAGCCAGGTGATCTCTTTATAGTGGCTACTAATGGTTATTTCGGCGAGCGACTTGCTGAGATTGCCTCTCGAACGGGAGCGTCCGTTGTCACGGTCGAACATGCTGTCGGTGAACCGGTCAGTGCTTCTGCTATCAAAGCCGAACTGGCCAAACATCCAAGAGTAAAGGGAGTCGGCGTCGTACACGCTGAAACATCTACCGGAGTAATCACACCCATCGCAGAGATTGCGAAAGTGGTTCACGAAGCAGGGGCACTCCTAGTTGTAGACGCCGTGACATCGCTTGGAGGGGCGCCGCTAGAGGTTGATGGCTGGGACATTGATGTTTGCTATAGCGGTACTCAGAAATGCATCGGAGCACCTCCCGGATTATCGCCCATTACCTTTGGCGCCCGTGCTATAGAGGTGATGAATAACCGCAAGACCAAGGTTCAAAGCTTTTACCTAGACATGACTGCGTTGCATGACTACTGGCAGCAGCGCGTTTACCACCACACTGCACCTATTTCGATGATTTACTCGTTGAGAGAGGCCTTGCGACTCGTCTTGGAAGAGGGGCTTGAGAACCGCTGGCAGAGGCATGCGGACAACGCTGCAGCGCTGATTGCGGGGATTGACGCGATGGGATTACGCATCGTGGCGAACCCGGAATTCAGACTGCCAAGCATCACAGCTGTGTATTCCCCGGATGGCATTCCTGAGGCGAGCGTTAGGAAGCATCTTCTCGATAATTTCAATATTGAGGTTAGCGGAGGGCTGGCGACCATGCCGGAACTCGCAGGCAAGATTTGGCGCATTGGATTGATGGGGCACAATAGCACGTCCAGCAACGTGTTCTATTTCCTGTCAGCGCTGGAAACGGCCCTAGCTGCCAACGAATTTGAAATTGTTGCGGGCGCCGGAGTCAGTGCCGCACAGCGAAAGCTCCGCGAACTTGCCTCTTAGCCCACAACCGCTTTAACTGCGCTAATAACTACTACATCCCAATGGAAATCGATTGTGCCGTCAGGGTTCTCCTTGAAATCGAAAGCCTTTTGGGCTTCGTCTGGCGCCGCTAGCAAGTCGATACGCATTTTTGCAGAATCGCTTTCGCTCATCCCGGCACGCTCTGCCCAATCCGGATATTGCAATATAACGTAGGACATCACGATGTCCGTCACTTGCAGGCCCACTTCTTCTATGGCTGCTTCCCATTGGGATGGTGCTAGGTTACGACCATGGCTCCCATCACGCCTGAGTTCAATATCATGCATCCATGCGGCCGCAACTGCATCCTCGGGGGCACAGGTATCGCAATTAACGAATAACCCTCCCGGGGCAAGCACACGCTCTACTTCGCGCAGCCAGCGTGGTTGGTCTATGAAATGATGTGCTGCTGTTCTGCTAACGACTAAATCTATGGAGGCATCCTTGAATGGCAAGGCCTCGGCTGCCACCAACGCCATCTGCGTTTCGGGTGCACCACGCTCCCCCCGCAACCGGCGAACCTCTTCTAGCATCTGCGGAGTGACATCAGTTGCGATGACGCTGTCACAGAACGGTGCCACAGTGAAAGCCGTGAAGCCCGGCCCTGCACCTATATCAACACCAATCTTGTATTGCCTCCCTTCTACAAATTCTCGAAGATCTACTAGGCTGTTTCGCGTGGTGTGCGTGGTGCTATTGGTGTAGCTACGAGCCATCCGACCAAATTGCTCTTGAGAACTGCGCTGGGATCCGCTAGTCACGTTTCCTCCATATTTCATTTGAACGGGGATGGTGATTCTTTCAGCGCCACACTGTTGAGCACTGAAGCTTTGAGCCTAACTATGTCTGCAGGCATAAAAACGACTGCTTAATCGTGCTTCTAATCGGTACTTGAGGGACTTAGAAGGACAACCAGGAAACTATTGCCGTCACGCATGAAACCACGAGCCCTGCGACCGTGACGATATCGTTTTCTAGAGTCACCGCGCCTAAATAAAGGAGGACGAAACTTGCCAATATCATCAACAGCGCAAGATTGCGCATCTTTTTCTTAGTGGCCATAGATAGCATGTTTACCTCGTCCAGCTTTCGAACAACGTTACGAGAATTAATGCCTCAACGCCAGTGAGAGCTACAAGTGCAATCACTGCCACCGTGACCTTGCGGAATATCTGATCCTCTTGGCCCGCTAACCCTACGACTGCGGCTGCCACGAGCACCTTCGTTGGGGCCATCGTCGAGCCGACTGAGGCCCCGATTGACTGAATACTAGCGATAGTCACTGGGCCGATGTCTAGGGCCCGTGCAGTTTCTACTTGCAGTAACCCGAACATGACATTTGAGTTAGTGTTTGACCCGCTCATGAACGCACCTAATAACCCAATAAATGGTGACACCATGGGAAACAAAGGTCCCGAGGCGTTAGCTATACCCTGAGCCAACAGGACGGTCATCCCCGTATCTGCCAAGAGGACGGCCATCATAACCATTAATGAAACACCCAATGTCGTTGAGAGCGATTGGTTGTATGTCAACCTTGCTGCTTCCCATGCCGCACCTGGCCTCCAGCGCCCTGCCTTGGCTATTGCCAATGTACTCAATAACACCGAGATGATGATCAGAGGGGCAGGGTGGTTCAGGATGCGGATCGGTGCATAGTCGCGAGCGGCCGCTACAACGAACCCTTGACCGGTTTCGAATGCGGGATAACTTAGTGCAAGCATGATGTCCTTGACTGCTTCCTTCACAGGGCTAATCTGGGAAATCACACTCAACGTAATTAGGAGCATGTAGGGCAAGAAGGCCAACCAGAATGACATTGGCTCCCTACCATCAACGCTCGTGTGGTCAGGCAGTGTGACTCCTTCTACCTTCCTGAACAATCGAGTGCGCGTCAGAAGCGCTATCGTCACCATGCCAAAGATGGCAGGAACGCTAGATGCAATCTGAGGAGCCCCCAGTTGAGCCATTAGTACCTGGAGCGATGCCATTACTGAACCCGCGATGAGTACCATCACTAGTGAGCGCCGTACGTCAGGGAGCCCTCCGTGAATCGCTGCAACTGCGATACCTGATGCGATTACTATCGGAGCGAACAGTAAGGCCATATGCGGCCCGATTAAGTCGCCATCGAACCCCGTAACCAATTGAATTGTGTAATAGGACGAGCCCATTGATCCGAAGGTCACTGCCCATCCGTGCCCGACCAGCGCCATGGCTGCCGCATGCACTGGCTTGAATCCCAGCATAATCAACAAAGGCGCAGCGACAGCCACCGGCACCCCAAAGCCGGTGACTCCTTGAATGAAGCTTGCGAAACCCCAAGCAACTAACAGCGCCTGGGCAAGGCGGTCGTCGGCCAACTTTGCCATTGTCCCGCCTATCACACGGATGCCATCAAGCTTGTCTACGATGTTGAACATGTAGACAGATGTCCAAACTATGGAGAGAACGAAAAATGCAAGACTTAGGCCCTTGGCGCTGGCAATCGCGATATGGTCGATTTGGGCGCCAAATATAAAGAGCGCGAGCGCAAAAGCGAGCAGCCATGCCGCACCTCCTGCTCGGGGTGCACTCCACTTCCGCCATAGAATGGTCACTATTAAAAGTGCGACTGGCAGTGAGGCAAGAATCCAGTTGCCGACGTTAAGCTCGGGACCAAGCAAGGCCTGTCCTCCCTATTTAACTAATAGCTGACTCATAACCGATTGAACCAAGGCAGCATATCGGCGTGAGGTGTGCCTCGCAACCGCATAGCGGTACGCAACCTGAATCTGTACAGCATCTTCTCCCGTGTCATGGGGCCTTGCGTGTATCCTTATAGTGTTTCTACTCTTGCTGAAGATGCCTGTGGATACGTTAGAAGTAATGGAATTCTCATTTCGTGAACGCCTTGAGCAAGGCCCTATTCTTGGTGATGGAGCTATGGGAACGCAGCTCTACTCACGGGGAGTAGAGCTGCGTTCCCTTGACCGAGCGAACCTCACTGCACCTGATGTGGTAAAGGCCATTCATCTTGAATACTTGCAGGCTGGGTCCGAAGTAATCCAATCAAATACTTTTGGTGCCAACTCAGTTCGTCTAGCAGCCGAGGGAGCACTGGACGACTTCGAGGCTGTCAATCGAGCGGGCGTTAGGTTAGCCAAAGAGGCTAGAACGCTTTCTGGTCAACCCATATGGATTGCAGGAGCCATGGGCCCACTCGGCCATGAGCGTGCTCCCATAGGCGCCCTCGACGCAGCACTTGCACACAACGCATTTGCGCAACAGGCGGCCATTCTGGCTGACGAAGGTGTTGATCTTTTCGCCCTTCAGACGTTTACGGCACTGAGTGAATTGAAAGTCGCTATCGAAGCCTTACGATCGGTTTCTCAATTGCCCATCATGGCTGAGATGACATTCACCTTGGAAGGTATCACCCCTGCTGGTGATACCCCCGAGGAGATTGCCCTCGCTCTTGCCGACAAAGGCATTGCTGCCTTTGGCGGCAACTGCAGCATTGGCCCTGAAGTGCTTCTGCAGGTGGTCGAGCGTATGGCAGCAATCGTCAATGTACCGCTGACTGCCGAGCCAAATGCAGGGCTTCCTGAGTACGTGAACGGCAAGCTTGTTTACGCCACTGGCCCTGAATATTTCTCCGAGAGTGCGCGGCACCTCGTCGAGGGAGGAGCAAGGCTCATAGGTGGCTGCTGCGGCACGACTCCTGAGCATATCGCGCATGTCCGTGATGCCATCAAGGGTCTCAGTATTACCGAAAACCGTAACCCCGTGGCATCTCATCCTGCGCTGATTGTGACTCGATCAGCTCCTGTGGTGAAACCTGTAGCAACAGGCCTTGCCTCGAAACTCGCATCGGGTGAATTCGTTGTCACCACAGAACTATCACCGCCACGCGGGTTTGATATAACAGCTACGTTAGAGAAGTTACGACCCGTCATTGGACACCTTTCCGCAGTGAACGTCGCGGATAGCCCTCGGGCGCAGGGGCGTATGAGCGCGCTCGCTACATGCAGTTTGATTCAATCTCGCTTGGGTATTGAAACCATCATGCATCAAGCCATCCGCCACCGTAACTTGCTCGCGCTCCACTCTGATCTCTTGGGAGCTCATGCGCTTGGTATTCGGAATGTCTTCACCGTTATGGGCGATGCCCCCCGTGTCCGGTGACTACCCTGAAGCGACCGCTATCGCGGATGTAACGGCTTCAGGGTTAATCAAACTTATAGCGGGCTTCAACCAGGGGATTGATGGCGGTGGTAGGCCTATCGAAAAACCTACATCCTTCCTCATTGGAGCGGCATTTAACCTTGCCTCCAACAACCTAGATAGGGAACTACGTGTTCTTGAGCGTAAGGTAGACGCAGGCGCGGACTTTCTGCTCACTCAGCCAGCATATGACCCCGAAACAGTGGAGCAAGTAGCTGTGCGCCTCGGAGGATTTCCTTGCCCTGTGATACTCGCAGTGCTGCCGTTGCGGAGCGTCCGGCACGCCAAATTCCTACACAATGAAGTCCCAGGCATCACCATCCCTGATGGCGTTATGGAGCGTATGGAGCGAGCAGGCGATGATGCAGCAGCTGAAGGCATCGCAATCAGCCGTGAATTGATAACCAGCGTCCGGAGCCGAATCGCCGGGGTCTACTTCATCCCTCCGTTCGATCGCTTCCAAGTGATTGCTGAAACACTTGATGGCTTAGATATCTCACCTTTCATTGGGTGACGACACTGGGGCTGCGCCTCTATACTTACCGAAGCGCTCCACTTCGGAGCGTTTTACCGTGGGGCCGTAGCTCAGTTGGGAGAGCACCTGCTTTGCAAGCAGGGGGTCAGGGGTTCGAATCCCCTCGGCTCCACCACTTCTTTTAC
>CALGTL010000132.1 GCA_937901475.1 uncultured Dehalococcoidia bacterium | reverse complement strand
CGACGTGATCCACCCGCCGTAAAAATCCCCGTCTTGAGGCATCACACGTTCATCGCCTACCCAGCACATGCCTACACGTGATGCATAGAAGGCTAGATACCCCTTGATTGCGGCGAAAGATTGAGTGGGATCGGGGTAGCTCCATGCCACTCTCTCCACGAGCTTTCCATGGACGTCAAGTGACCAGTACTTCGCAACACCCTTGAATTCGCAAAAGGACTGACCCATTGCCTCGACGAGAAACTCCTGCCGAACATCACTCGGCGGGATGTAGTAGACGGGTGGGTGACTTGTCTCGAGAACTCGATAACCTTGCTCCGTCTCTGCGACGGTTTCTTTTGCGAAATCAACCCGAAGCGATGCGCTAACTCTTTCGATTTTCGGTGGTCGCGGATAATCCCACACCGACTCCTGACCCGGGCTGGGTTGAACACCAGACAGATTGTTCATCGCGTTCATCCTTCCTCTGTTTCTACTCTCTACCAGCTCTCTCCGAGCGGAACTTCGCTTCATCCCGTAAATCCGCTCATCTGATACATCCGATGAAAAGGAACTCGAATAGCGCACTAATCTTTCTTGGCAGATCCTGTTTGCGGTGCAAACCGTGTTGATCACCGAACGTAAAGCTCTTGTGGAAAATCAGGCCAGTACACCAACAGCGAGCGCGGTGATGACGGTCAATGAAAGTGGCCAACGCAGCCGGGGGTACCAGGCCGGAGCCTCCAAATTACGCGCTGCGCGAAGGTCAACCATCAATACGAGAGCAAACGCCAATGCGAGAACCACAAATCCAATGTCACGAGGTAACAGCAAACTGAGCCAGCCAATAAGTGCCGGCATCACGCTGATGGTGAGCCTGCGGTAGGGTGGTGCACCCAATGATGTCAAGTCCGCCTCGTCGTTGATGGCAAGGCCCCACTGTATGCCTCCGAGGAACGACAATATGATTGCGCCATAGATGGCAAGGGCAGAGGACGCCTTCTCGGCCAAATCCGGTGACCCTATGACGGTAATAACGGTGCAAGCTACAAAGGGGATTGCCCCCAACACACCTAACCACTTCGCTGCAGACGGCACCATCCGGCGCCTTGAGACGCTCCACGTCATTTTGGCCTCCGAGCGAGGGTCATGTAGTTCACGCCGATATCTGTCGACAGCGCCCAGCGGCTCCGCGTCGGACTGAAGGACACGCCAGTCACATCAATGATCTCGTAGCCGTGTTGTTCGATGGATTGGTTTACCTCCTCAGGACGCAGAAAGCGGCTCCACCGATGCGTTCCTTTGGGGAGCCAACGAAGAATGTGCTCAGCCCCGATGATTGCAAACAGGTAAGAACGGAGCGTTCGGCTTATTGTCGCAATTACGATAATGCCGCCGGGCTTCACAAGTGCTGAGCATTCCTTGATCAACT
>CALGTL010000131.1 GCA_937901475.1 uncultured Dehalococcoidia bacterium | reverse complement strand
GGGCCACCAAGGCCCCGGCGACCGGTGAGTTTCGCCGGCCATTACGCCAACACTCAGCCACAGACGCGGGTGCATCACTGGGATCCAAATCCATCGCCGGCTGGACCGGAGTACCCGGTGCCAATCGATGGGACTGCGAGTGGTTCGCCGTGGACCTACTCACAGTCACAGGAGAGGAAAGACCAGACTGGCTCGACGACTTTCTCAAACAGCTCTACCCAGGATCACAGCCATCAGCAGCCAGCGGAGCTCTCGAGCTACTAGCCGACCTAGCACTACTACAACACCTTAAGCCACGCCTACAGCGAGCAGCCTTCATGTCAACAGCACCAGCATCAACAGACAACCTCGGCAACACCTACGTACTCACCAAACACTACACCAATCGATGGCCAGGAGCAGCACTGCTCATGGAACTTTCCAGCATCCTACTGGAAACCGAGTCCCACATGACAATACGACACGAACCACGCGAACGCAATACCTGGGCCGACGACCTGGCCAACATGCACACGGCCGGATTCGACCCAGCAAAAAGGTGGGACGTACTCGCCGAACTCCGCGACACCAACGTCCTCGCGGATCTCCTACGTTACGGCCGACAGCTCGGCTTGCACCTCCCGAAGAAGGAACGCGAGCAGAAACGGCCGACGAATCTCGTCCCTGCTGGGCTTGCACGACCAGCACCTGGACGACCGGAGCCCACCGGAGCTAAACGCCAACGACAGTAACTACGAGCCCTCTACTTGGTACATCGAGAGTGAGCCCACCGCGCAACCACCCAAAGACGGCCTGGGAGTGCGACGGAGGCGCAGCCGACGAGAGCGCCCATTTTCTCACTCTCTACTTCTTACCTCTCTCACATTCGTCAGGAGATGAGAGAGGACCAATTTTGCACGGGAGACGCCCGCACTCGGCGGCGATCTCCCGTAGAGGACTCTCGTGATTAATGCGGATACCCTTGTTACAAAATAACAAAACATATCTTGATCACAAGTGAGCATGTCATTACACTAGTAAGTGCTAGGTAGACGGTTCACTTCAAGTCTAACCGATGTTACTAGTTCAGGACATTGAGCCAATATGGCCGTTGGCCATTTTGGCTCAAGCGTGCGAATGCGTATTGACGCATGAGATAGCAGAGCTCCCACGGAGCGATTAAAGAGTGCCCTACGCACTCTCATCTAAGAAAAACAAAGAACGAAGCAAATAGAACGAAGAAAGCATAACGAAGCACTTCTTCCGACACGCTTGACACATCATGGCATACTTCTTTCGCCGAGCGGCGCCGATGGCAACCGCCGGCAACGCGATCCTCTACATGATCGGACGCCACAACCACAACCAGGACAAGGAGTTCCACTTCCAGCACACGGCCCACGTATTCAAGGACCGGCACAAGGGCAACCCCATCCATTTCTTGCTGAACAAGCACAACCCAGCCCTATGCATGCACCGGCCCTCGGACACGAACTCCAGTCCTAATCCTCCAGTCCAACTGGAGCGATTCAGATCCACCCTGTTGGCACATCCACAGGTAAGCCGGGCCATACATCGGCGCGAGGCCACCGACAACGCGTGGACACTCGCCACCATCGTCTCCATCTACGACAACGACGACATCCAGCATATCACCGAGAAGGCCCTGGACTTCATCCCCCAGAAGCACCACGCGATCAAGAAGCCGGTCTTCGAGGCCGCGGCCAACGCGATACTCGCCATGGCGAAGAAGGTACCGTCTACCACACAGTTTCCCATCGGAACGTTCGCGGCATCCACCAACATTGCACTTCAGGTCCCACGGCAAGTGCAATACGACCCAGTGCCCATCAAGGCCACAGCCGACAAGCTGCAAAACCGCCGCTGGTCCAAATGGACCCCGAGGGACATCAAAGAGACAGACGAGTACAACGTACGCGACCTTGAGAAGATGCTGAAGACCAGATGGGCAGACGCCCTTCTTGGCCTCCTCATCCCGCACATTGACCACTACCCCACGCTCCACCAGCACATCGAAATCGGCGGACCTGCACAGGCCCACGCGATTTTCGGAACAACACGATGGGGCACTCTCCGACAGCACACACAGGCACTCAACAGAGCGGTCAAGGCAGTCCCGGACTTCATCCCCTGGACGGCCACCACCATCATCAGCTATTTCAACAGGCTGAAGGAGAGCAAGGTCGCCCCGTCAGCGGCCACCTCCATATGGCTGGCCACCTACTTCGTCGAGTCACACGCAGGACGCGGAGGACTCGACCCGGCCCACCAGCGCCACGTGATACTCACCAAGGACAGCACCGTGGAAGACCTCTCCGAGCACCTCGTGGACAAGCCCGACCGGCAAGCCACCACGCTGAACATGTACGAGATCCTCGACCTCGAGTTCCTCGCCATCACGGCTACCCACTACGCCGACCGCGTGGGCGCCGCCCTCTTCCGGTTCACGCTGGGCTGCTGTGCCAGGTTCGACGACACCAAGCACATCAACCTCAAATCCTTCGCGGACAACGAGCACACTCTGGAGTTCACCAACACCCAGACCAAGACCACCGGCCCGACCAAGAAGCGGCACACCATTCCGCTGATCGCCCCGAAGATCGACTTCCACGAGATCCACAGAAACATGCCGATCACGGAGGCGACACAGGCATTTCACTTGCACGGACCACCCACTTTCAGCGCAGAAAGCAGCCAATGGTGGTCCACGCTGCTCCACTACCAACACAACACACCACCAGACAGCAAACGCGACTACCTCTTCGCAATCCCCTCTCATGACAAGACGGGATTCCAGCGCCGCCCACTAGGCAACAGCAAAGCCAACACCTGGCTCAAACAAATCATCACCATGGGATATGAACGCCGGGGACTCACTCCACCAACCGAGCGGATCAAACAACTCAACATCAACGGTCTCCGACCCACCATACCTGACCTGATGTACACATCCCAGATCCCGGCCGAAACACGCCAGAACCTCGGCCGCTGGGAAACAATGTCGTCAACACTCACCTACACCAGAAGCCACCGCAACGCGGTCACCGGAGCTTGGAACGATCTACGCGCGAAACTACTCACGGGCACGGTTCCACCCACCACGGATCCAAACCACATCACCATCAACGGCCCAATGCTCCGAGCACCCAACAACAACGGAGCACCAGACCCAATTCCGCCCCGCACACCCACGAAGCGGAAGCGCCAGACCAAGACGGAGATTGACGCCACACCCGCACCGGCGAACAGACACGCACGGCACGCACGCCAGGACGAGGACCTCATCCTGACCCCGAAGCTCCTGCTCAACCCAAGCTCCAAGAAGCTCCACTGGACCAACCGGGTGGACAAGACCGACGACGAGCAGCCCAAGACGCTGGGCTGCATGTGGGAATTCAACCGGAACCAGGTACTGCTGGTCCACTCGGAGGAAGAAATCCCACGAGGCAGCATCACCTGCCGTCACTGCTTCAACAAGTACATCTTCCCCCAGGACTGGAATCTGGACCACGACTTCCTCGCCAACAGCGACACCGAGTCCGACTACCTGGGCGAGAGCAGCTCCGACTCCGAACAGAGCTCCGAGATGTCCACCGACACGGAACAGGAGCTCACCAAGGAGGCGCAGAAAACTGACTGAGCACGCCTCCATCTTTACGTCCCCAACGGACGTACACGCGCGAAAAGGCACCACGACGGTGTCCTTCACTACGTTCCGCAATTAGGCTAGCCACCGACGCACTCCCACTTCGCTTACAGAATGGCCTGGGAGTGCGACGGAGGCGCAGCCGACGAGAGCGCCTATTTTCTCACTCTCTACTTCTTACCTCTCTCACATTCGTCAGGAGATGAGAGAGGACCAATTTTGCACGGGAGACGCCCGCACTCGGCGGCGATCTCCCGTAGAGGACTCTCGTGATTAATGCGGATACCCTTGTTACAAAATAACAAAACATATCTTGATCACAAGTGAGCATGTCATTACACTAGTAAGTGCTAGGTAGACGGTTCACTTCAAGTCTAACCGATGTTACTAGTTCAGGACATTGAGCCAATATGGCCGTTGGCCATTTTGGCTCAAGCGTGCGAATGCGTATTGACGCATGAGATAGCAGAGCTCCCACGGAGCGATTAAAGAGTGCCCTACGCACTCTCATCTAAGAAAAACCCGCCCACCCTCAACCACGCACGCGCAATCGCATGACTCGTCATGACATCACGAACATGCTCACACCCGACTCGTCGGGACACAATTCCATCAATCTCAAGCCGGGAAAGCACACGCTCGCCCACCCTCCCACACCAGCCAGAGAGAAGCTGCATCCCACAACATGGCTGCGCCTACTGCAGCGCAACAGGCGAACATCAATCTGCTGAATGACGACCTACGGTCCCTCCTTCAACAGTACTCCGTGGACTGGCACATCCAGAGCGAGCTCGGCCGCCTCCAGTACAACAACACCGACGCCTTCAGCGCGATGTACATAGATCTCAACGACCTAATCGCGCAGAGCCCCACCGAGCTGACATTCCGGGGAGCAGCACCGGGCCCGGACAACGGATACACGCCGGAGACCAGCAAACGGGCACGTATCCGGCTCCAGCTGGCCTGGGACCAGGCCAAGACAATGCGCAACAACAGGCAGACCGTCCTCGCCGCCAACGTCGGCGACCCGGCCCAGCTTCGGGCACTCGCACAGGGCGGCAACCGCGAAAACTCCGAGTCGATCTACAGTCAGCGCCACGGATTCAAACCGGAACTCAAGCACCAGGGCTGCGACCACCTGTTCGGCATGCTCTACAAGGACATGTCCTCCAGCTACTTCGGCATCTACCCCCACAAGCAGCGGGTCGGCCGCCTCGACCAGCACCTGAAGACAACCACCACCCGCAAGCGGGACTC
>CALGTL010000130.1 GCA_937901475.1 uncultured Dehalococcoidia bacterium | reverse complement strand
CAGTGGTGGATATCGATCTCACGTCAGAGGCTCCTGCACAGGAACTTGGCCACGCCCTAACTTCATCCCTCGGGGGCAGCATCAGTTCCGTCACTCCATTTGGAACCGTGAAGCTTGCTATCGAAGGACAAATCTTAGACCTCGCTACCATGCGGACCGAGGTCTACCCCAGCCCTGCTTCCTTACCACTTGTCGCGAGCAGCACTCTAACTGAAGACCTGAAGCGGCGCGATTTCACCATCAACGCGATGGCAATCTCGCTCGCGCCAAGCGACTTCGGAGCCATAGTAGACCCGCACGACGGGCGAGCTGACCTCGAAGCACATCTCATCCGTGCAATGCATGTTCACTCGTTCCAGGATGACCCTACGCGCGCCTTCCGAGCGGTGCGCTACGCCGTTCGGCTAGGGTTTCACATTGAACGACACACCGCGCGCTGGATGCGTCACGGCGCTCCCTTGATTGAGCGAGTTTCAGGCACCCGAATCCGCCGTGAGATTGAGCGCATGATCGAAGACGGCCGAGGCTCCTCGGCGATTGCGAGCGCATATCACCACGGTCTGCTGGCGCAGATACACCCAGCGCTCGGTGCCAACGCTATTAGGCGAACAATAGGGATTGCGGTTCGCACCAACCTGCAAGGTTTGGAACTCCTCGCAGCCCTGATGTACCCTTTATCCACAGGCGAGGTTGCTACTTTGATCACACGCCTGAGTCTGCCCAAGCAAGAGGCCTCGCTAGCCGAAGCAGCGGTACGTATCCGAGAAGCCGAATCCACATTGAAGGGAGCGGCACCAAGCGAGGTTGACTTGGTCGTTGGTAAAGCCCCTATAGCGGCAATAACCGCAGCCTCAAAGGTCTCACTCAGCCCTTTAGTCAGAGCCTCACTTCGGCGCTACGTCCGTCGCACGATGCTTGTCATCCGTCACCTGGATGGTGAAACATTATCACGCATCGGGGTACCCACGGGCCCCCAGACTGGCCAAGTGCTCCAGGCGCTACGTGGAGCAGAATTAAACAACACCGTGCGAAGTCGGCAAGGAGCCATTCACTTCGTCCGCCATTGGCTAGAAACCGCTAAAGCCACAGGAGAAATAATTTGAAAGCTGTTTTTATCCGCCAACATGGCGACCCATCTATCATTGAAGTCGGAGATATGCCCGACCCCAAGCCCGCCGACGGTGAAGTCCTAGTTCGCGTTAGAGCGGCCTCTATCAATAGGCTTGATCTCTACACTCGAGCAGGCATTCGCGGCACCAAGCAAGCTGCTAGCGCATTCCCGCGCATTCTAGGTGGCGACTCCGCAGGTGACATCGTCGAGATTGGTAGTGGAGTAGAAGGGCGCACCATCGGCCAGCGCGTCGTAATCAACCCCTTATTAACTACCGACCCTTTCCCCAAAATGATTGGCACTCATGTCCAAGGCTCTTACGCCGAATTCGTCGTTGTCCCTGCGGGCAACGTAGTGCCAATCGCGGACTCTCTGTCCTATGTCCAGGCCGCATCGCTCCCCACCGTATTCCTGCCTACCTGGTCGATCATAGTTCGCGAAGGCCAACTCAAAAAGTACGAAACCGCGATGGTTCTCTCTGCTTCCAGTGGTGTCGGCACAGCAGCCATTCAGATTATCAAAGGCGTCATCGGTGCAAACTGTATTGCGGTAACCAGCACGCCCGAAAAGATTCAAAAGGCATTGGAGCTAGGCGCAGACCATAGCATTAATTACAAGACTGAAGACCTTGCTGAGCGCGTCAGAGAGATCACGGAAGGCCGTGGAGTTGATCTCATCGTAGACAGCACAGGCGCGTTGTTCTTCGAAGCAGCCTATGCATCGCTCGGACGTGGCGGAAGGTTCGGCACTTGTGGAGTTACTAGTGGCTATCTATCTCAGATTCACCTTGGCCAACTCTTCTCCAAAGAACTGAAACTATTCGGCGTCTTCATGGGGAGCACCAACGAACTCGGCCAAATCGCTGAGGCCGCAGGTAAAGGCGAGCTCAAAGGAGCCATCCATCGAGAGCTCTCTCTCGACCAGGTTGCCGATGCACACCAGGAGATGGAGCGCTCAGATCACTTCGGCAAGTTCGTGGTCACGGTCGACTGACTCCTACATGAACGACGACTCTACGAAGAGAACCGACGCCGGCAACAAGCCACCACGTAGATTCTACGGCTGGACGATTATCGCTGTTGTCAGCTGCGTTTCGTTTGCAGGCGGCGTTGAAACCAACCCCATCCTTGGCGTCTTCCAAGAGCCCATCACCAGTGAATTTGGCTGGACCCGCGCCATGTTTACTCTACCAATGGCACTTGGCACTTTCGCCGGAGGCCTTGCTGCAGTCTTCATGGGGCCCGTCATGGATCGACACGGCGGTCGATGGGTGATGACGGTCGCAGTCATAGTCCTGGGTGCATTGTTCATAGCAATGGGCATGATGCACTCACTATGGCAGTACTTCATCTTGCAGTTCTTAGGCAGGACGCTCGTGGCATCCACGTTCTTCCTTATCGTCGGAGTCATTATTCCCAAATGGTTCATCGCGAAGCGCGGTCGCGCCATCGGTATCGCTAGCCTCGGTCAGCGCTTAGGCCACGCCGCCTACCCCGTCATAATCGGTGGGGTCATGGTCTTCAGCGGATGGAGAGTCGCATTGATTGTCCTTGGTATCTCGGTCTGGGTTATTGCATTGCTGCCCAGTGCCTTATTCCTTCGGCGCCGACCCGAGGACATCGGCCAATATCCTGACGGACGGATTCCCGACCTGCGCTCAATTGAGGTCCCTGGCTCGCCGCTAGAACTCATTGAAGAAGTCTCCTTCAGCCGTAAGCAAGCCCTGAGAACCCCAGCGTTTTACTTCTTACTGGGTGCCTTAGCCACTCAAAGCTTTGTCGCCACAGGGATTAACTTCCATTGGTACTCTTACCTCACGGGAAACGGAGTCAGCACGACCGCTACCGTCGCCTCGATGGCGATTGCCCCTCTCATGGGGATGCCTGCCACCATAATTACTGGGTTCATCGTTGAGAAAGTGCCGCCCCAGTTCGTGCTAGCGTCCGCCTATCTCCTAACTGCCACAAGCGTCGTGATATTGCTTTTCGCCAACAGCGCACCCGTCGCAATTCTATTCGGTGTCATGTATGGAACTGCAGCAGGCATCCAGATAACCAATAATCAGGTCATCTGGGCTGACTTCTTCGGCAGAAACTCCATTGGGGCCATTCGGGGACTCATATCACCAATTCAAATGTTCACCAACGCCCTAGGCCCGCTCGCCGCTGCGCTGTGGTTCGATATCACCGGTGGCTACGTAGGGATATTTGGTATTGGCATCGCTCTACTCGTTGGCGCATCTGCTCTCGCTGCATCCGCGCGTAAGCCGGTGCTAAATTCGTCGCCGGCTTCCGCAGAAACCGACTAGGTCTTCGGGCCCCACGACTCACCAAACTCGCTACGGCGCACCACTTGCCCAGTGAACGTATCCGCCGTCTGCGCGACTGCCCATATCACCGACGGCACAGCCGTTGATGTGTCATCGCCCTTGAATCCGGTCATGTCCGTGGATATCAGGCCAGGCATCCATGCATTCACCGCTATCTTTTGCTCTTTGACTTCTTCAGACAAGAACTGCGAAAACGTATTTAACCCTGCCTTTGAAGTCGCGTACGCCACGTGTCCAGCGCTGTAGTTCAGGGCCGAGCCCGACGATATATTGAGTATGTTTCCGGTACCCTGCTTGATCATCTGCGGGATCACCGCTCGGCACATCAGAAACGGCGCGGTCAAGTTAATCGCCAGCATGTCTTGCCACTCAAATACATCCATATCGGCTATGGCGGAATCGGGGAACACCCCTGCGTTGTTGATCAGGATATCAATGCATCCGAACGCCTTGATTGCCCGTTCAACGATGTAGCGGGCACCCTGCGCATTGACTATCTCAGCAGGGACAGCTTGGACGTTAGCCCCCAATGCTTCTGCTGCCGCCACGGTCTCAGCGAGCGTACCACCCGTACCATCTGACGACTCAAGTCGGCGTGCGGACACCACAAGTCTGGCGCCACGTTCCGCGAGAGCCAACGTCAACTCACGACCAATACCTCGGCTTGCGCCGGTGACGATAGCAACCTTGCCCTTTATCCCTTCATCCATCTTTAGGTCGCTCCCCACTCCGTGCCGAAGTCTTGACGACGCACGTTATGGTCCGTGAACGACTCCGCCGTCTGCGCCAGCAGCCACATCACCGATGGTTCCACTAATTCTACCGGCTCACCGGGCTGTCTCCCTGCATTCATGTCAGTAGCCAAGATCCCTGGTTGCCAAGTGTTCACAGCGATGTTGTATTCCTGTAGTTCTCCCGCTAGGTTATGGAACATTCTGTCCATCGCCCCTTTAGTCGCCGCATACCCTGTGTTGTCAGCACGCGGTCGGGCGATTCCTGCACCGGATGACACTCCAAGGATATTGCCAGATTTCTGCTGTTTCATAATCGGAATAACATCGCGCGTCAGGAGAAACACTGCCGTGATATTGACAGCAATCATGTTGAACCACGCGTCGTTTGACATTTCGGTGATTGACACTCCTGGGTGATATCCCGCGTTGTTTACTAGGATATCGATGCGCCCATACTGCTGCGCTACTTGGTCAATAAGAGCTTTCGCAGCTTCCGGTTCAGTGATGCTCCCAGCGATTGGCATTCCCTTACCACCAGCCGTAGCAATCAGCTCAAACGTCTCTCGCAGAGTACCGCCAGACCCCGGCGAAGCGTCCATCTTGCGAGCCGTGCCCACCACTGTCGCGCCACGCCTTGCCAGCCCCAATGCAATAACCCTACCTATACCACGGCTTGCACCCGTAACAATCGCAACTTTCCCTGTGTAATCCAGCTCCACCATATCTCT
>CALGTL010000129.1 GCA_937901475.1 uncultured Dehalococcoidia bacterium | reverse complement strand
GTCGAGATCAAGCCAATAGCCGGAGGGTGCCAAAGCGCGCCACCGAAACCGAGTAACCCTGCCAATATCGCAATGGTAATCAGGTCGCTCGCGAATCCGATAAAGAAGTAAAAAACTCCGAACCAGATCAGCCCGGTGGTCATGAAGAGCGTACGGCGACTCGCAAATCTGTCAGCGAGCATTCCCATGGGGAATTGCGAGATGGCTCCTCCCATGCTGCGGGAGGCCATGATGATACCTGCAGCAGATGGTGCGAGCCCTAGGCTGGAAACGACTTCAGCCATTAGTACCACGAAGGCGTGGCCTGCGAAGTGTATGAAGGAATGTCCGAAAGCCAGCGAACCGAGGAGCCTGAAGGCACTCCGGCCCGATAGTGTCTCGTTTTGAGCCTGATCGGCTGCTTTAATTTCGGTACTCCATCGAGCCTTCGAATAATATAGCTGTTCGTCGCAAAGGTGTTTGGGTCACCGCAAGAGATTGTAGCGCACGTGTATCGGTTGACGGCCTCGCGCTCCGACGGCATTCTTGTCCATACGCGCGGCTCAACTCCCCGAGGTGACTAATGCTAACCAAAGATGAGAATCAACTGCTAACGCAAACCAATGAAGGAACCCCGATGGGCGACCTCTACAGGCGATTCTGGTTGCCAGTTATGCTGGCAGAGGAAGTGGCAGCCATCGACGGCGACCCAGTACGCGTTACCGTTCTGGGCGAACGCCTTATAGCATTCAAGGACACCGACGGACGCGTAGGCCTACTAGATGCTCGATGCCCGCACAGATCAAGCAATCTATTCTGGGGCCGTAACGAAGAGGGGGGGTTACGCTGTGCGTACCACGGCTGGAAGTTCGATGTGACGGGTGCTTGCCTTGACGTCCCCAATGCTCCCGAAGGTGTGGTGTTCAAGGAAAAAATCTCTACGCTGTCGGCATACCAGACGCATGAAAGTGGCGGGTTCATTTGGGCATACATGGGACCCAAAGAGTCTGTACCTCCTTTACCTGACTTTGAAATCAATCGAGTACCTGACTCGCACAGGCACATAACAAAAGTGCTGTTGCGGGCGAACTGGATGCAGCTTATGGAAGGGGAGTTGGACTCTAGTCATGTGAGTTTCTTGCACAGCAGAATCGACAAGGGAGAGAATCCGCTAGCAGCGCGCGACCGCATGCAAGGAACGATATTTTCCGATTCAGCTCCCACATGGCTATTCAAAGATACAGACTACGGGATGATGCTAGGCGCGCACCGCAATGGAGAGGGCAACCAGAGCTACTGGCGGGTAAACCAATGGCTGATGCCATCATTCACAATGATTGCTGCCAAGCCAGGCACTCCTGTTCATCTCCAGATTCGTGTACCCGTAGATGATTATTCATCAATCTTCTACCGGGCGCTCTGGCATCCAACTCGTCCATTAACCAACAAAGAACGTTGGGACGCCGAGCACGGTGGGGTCAATTTCCCGGAGATGGTTCCAGGGACCTATCTATCCAGAGAGAACATGGACAACGATTACCTAATCGACCG
>CALGTL010000128.1 GCA_937901475.1 uncultured Dehalococcoidia bacterium | reverse complement strand
GGTGACTATGAATCCGAGAATCCGCGTATAGAAATCGCGCATCAAATTGTAATCGCTGACGAATAGACCCACATGGCCAAGGCTTGTAACTTTTGCCATGGACTTGCTCCTTGATTTACTCAGAAGGACATGACTAGAAGACTACTCTAATTTTGCGATGTTAGGAGCCGTTGATAGCTGAAGCTTCAATGTTTCCGTCCGCGGGATGTAGCACATGGAGTCAGTGCAGGCCTGGAAACCTACTTTGAGTTGAATCTCCGCGCTGCCGGCTTCCCTAATGGTGCTGCGTACAGGAATCACGATCTCAACATTACTGTCGTAGGTGTTGAATTCTTCATCAATTTCTTCGATTTTGAATTGCTTGGAGTCGGGGAATTGAGGCTCTTCGAAGGTTAGGCCATCGGGGCCCATGGCCTCAATGGTGATGGGAAGGAAGCCAACAGGGACGGGCTTAGCGTAAATGTGCAGACCTTCACCTAACTCTAGGGTGATGTATATGAACGAGCGCTGGTGAGGGTGAAGCGTCTTCGCCATGAGCTCTGCGCGGATATGGATACCGTCCCCTCCACTAGCCTCGCCTTGGCTTAGGTGAGACGGGTCGATGGGTAGGCCGAAGCCCGCATGCATCATGGTGGGTGCGGTTTCCCGTGTTTGGTGCTGCTGATTGAAGAATTTTGCGGTTACCTTGCCATTGGCGCCAACAAGGTATGTGCCAGGGAAGGGAATGCCGTAATACTCGGTTTCATCAGGGCGCACGAGCGTGTTTAGGATGCCGAACTCGCGAATCACTCTGGAGTCTACATCTGAGAGCATCGGGTATTCGATCCCATAGTGCTCAGCAAAGGTGCTTAGGGATTCTACCGAGTCGTAGCTGATAGCGAACAGTTTGATTCCTGCGGCGTCAAATTCTGCCTTGTGGTCTTGCAGCTCCACGAGTTGCGTGCGGCAGAACGGTCACCACCGGGCTGAGCGGTGGAACATGACCAATGCGCGATCATTCCCCCTGGTCTCGTTGTACCGCACGGAATCGCCGTGCTGGTCAAGCAGTGCGAAGTCCGGGAGGGATTCACCGACCGCAGGGCCTTGGGGGAAATCTTGAGTGCCTGGGTACCGGGAACTGGCACTCTCCTCTTGTGAGGGTGGTGTTTCGTGATCCTGTTCGGTCATTGGAACCTCCTGGGCTCGCTGGATCTTACAGGCTGGCGGTCGTTTCAACTTCTTGATTATATCTCCGGTATAGTTGCGGGGTCAGCGACCAGCGAGCCTATCTCTTCATGCAGGAATTTGAAGGTTCGTTCGAGTGAAAGCTCAGCGGCGTTATTGCTGTCAGCGCTGGGCTGCTGCCCGGGGTTTAGGAATGAGTGACCGCTCCCCTGGTAAAAGTGAATGTCGTTTTTGATGCCTAATCGATCGATCTCGGTGCGAAACCGATCTACTTCTTCCGCAGGGGTGCTGTGATCTGCGGTGCCATAGTGGCAGAGCAACTTCGTGGTGATACCCGCGAGTTCCGCTGGGTCGGGGAAGAGGCTTTGGTAGTAGATGACGCCTGGACCGAAAGCATCAGAGCGACCGAGTGTGAGGAGGGCTAGCCCGCCCCCCAGGCAGAATCCGATGACGCCGATCGCGGCATTGTCTTCAACCCAGGGAAGTTGGTGAAGCCAGCCAGCCGCACTGGCTAGCCGGTCAACGGTGGCGTTGATGTCCAGCGAGTTTTTCGCGAGAAGGGCGGAGGCGTGATCGGGTGCGGAGTACCCGTCGAACAGATCAGGAGAAAGCGTCACGAACCCCGCACGGGCGAATACACGCGTTATCTCGCGCTGAAAAGGATTGAGGCCGCTCATTCCTGAGATAAGGACGACTGCAGGGTGCGTGCCAGGTGCGATAGGGCGGGCGATGTAGCCATCGACTGTTGTGCCATTGTGCTCGTATCCCGCGTGTAAGGAAATTATCTTGTTGTCTGTCGTGCTCATGGTGTTGTTCTCGCTTGTGGCTAGCGGTGCTACCGAGGCTACTATTTGGAGTGGGTCCTGCGCTGCTGGACTCCGCCACCGCGCTCCGGGACTGGCAGCGCTTCGAAGGTTCCTTCGATTTTTTGATGACCGTTGTCCTCTTTGAGAGCTTCCTCATAGTACAGGCCAAGGGGAGTAATCACCGGAGAATCGCTGTAGGAGAAGAGAACGGACTCGGATTCCGCTTGATGCTCATGCCAGTGCCAACTGGGGACGACGAAAGTGTCCTTCTCACTCCAATGGAAAACTTTGCCTTGGATGATTGAGCGGCCTTTGCCTTTGATGACGTGATAGATGGTGCCTCCCGTATGGCGATGGGCTTTCGTGCGAAGCCCAGGTGCTAGAAGAGAGGCGAAGCACGCGATTGTGGCGAGCGCCGGGCCACCGGTCATGGGGTTCGCGTACTCGACGGAGATGCCGTCATGAGGGCTGCCGTCAGTGTGCTCTGACATGGCCTTGAGGGTTTCGTAGGTCTTGGTGAACTTGTAGTTGAGAAGTGGTGAAAAGTACTGGTTGTGCTTGACCCAGCTGGGTTTGAGCGCTCCGCCCCCAAACAGGCGGATGGACATGTCGTCAGGGGTGACGATGGGGTACTGCTCGGCCTCATATACTTCGTAGAAGTTGGTCTCGGTTGCCTGGATGAGAGGTACATCGAGACCGTCGAGCCAGATCATCGCGCTGTCACCTTCGTTACCATGGTCGTGCCACGTCCAGTTGGGAGTAGTGACGAAGTCACCGGGCTCCATGTAGGATTTCTCACCGTTGACTGCTGTATATGCACCAGTGCCTTCAATGACGAGTCGAAGGGCGGACGCTGAGTGCCGATGGGAGCGCGCTACTTCACCAGGGAGAATAATCTGAAGATTGGCAAGCATAGTACTGGACGCTTGCCAGTCGCTTGTGATGCCGGGGTTTGCCATGACAAGGACACGTCGCTCGGCGAGCTCGATGGGCACCATTTCGGTGGCTTTGAATAGGAGAGGCCGGAAGTCTTCGAACTTCCAGAGGTATGGAAGAGTGGCTGCTTTTTTGGCAGTGCCTTCGGTTTGCCAGAGGCCGCGCCCGTGTACTTGCTTCACCTGCTCATAGAAGAAATGAAGATCTTCTACCTTGCCTCCTGATCCCGCGTCGATCCCCATGGTGACTCTCCTTGTAGCGCGTAGCACGATGTGTGCGGACGCGACTATATCACTGCTTCACCTCGTACTGCCGAGTGTGACGTGGTAGGGTGGCTGCTCGGAGGTTGTGTTTATGTCGACATTGGGGCCGGGGATGCCGGCTATTTTTATTGGTCCTGCTGCTGACTGCGTGGTGGCACACTCGCCGCACCGCAACAGTCTGTGCGTAGTTTTGGCGATAGAGGAGAACCGGACTCACGATGACGGGCACACCGTGCTATGTCGTGCTCAGGATGGAACCGAAGGGTATGCGCGTCCCGATGAGCTAAGACCCCTTGATGATTGGGGTGAGGAGATTAGCAAGCCAGAGGCAGTGCCTGCTGAGGCGATAGGGTAGCAGACAGGCTGCGCCCGATTATGGCCGTCGCTATACATAGAGGCACTTAGATTGTTAATGCCTGCCGACGCACGGCTTGCTTGGTAAGTCGTAAGCAAGCCGAGGCGGCGTTTATGACCCGCGACGGGCTTTTACCGACCTGGCACGCGCGAGAGTACATAGTCAATAAACGAGCAGAAGGGGCGTTCCAATCGGGCGCCCCTTCTGCTCTCTGCGTTGTCACTCAGGTCGCTTAATGCGCGCTTTCGAGGGCGTTGACGACCGCGGTGCCTATCTGAATGGTGGTGGCGCTGCCACCGAGGTCTGCTGGAACAGTTTCGCCGTCTCGAAGGACAGTCATACAGGCGTCTTGGATAGATTGTGCGGCTTCAAGCTCACCAAGGTGCTCAAGCATCATCCCTGCTGAGAGTATGGTAGCTATTGGGTTAGCAATGCCTTTGCCGGTGATGTCTGGGGCGCTACCGTGCACTGGTTCGAACATCGAAGGATAAGTTTTTTCTGGATTGATGTTGCCAGAGGCGGCGAGGCCGACGCTGCCGGTGATGATGGCGCCTATATCGGTGAGGATATCGCCGAAGAGGTTGCTGGCTACGACAACGTCGAAGCTTTCAGGGCGGCGAATGAAATTCATGCACGCTGCGTCGACGAGTAGCGATTCGGTTTCTATATCTGGATATTCGATTTTAATTTCATCGAAGATGCGATCCCAAAGGACCATGCTGAAGCCTTGAGCGTTGGATTTAGTGATAGAAGCTAACTTCTTTTTGCCATTGCGTCTCCGGGCAAGCTCGAAAGAATAGCGGATGACTCGATTGATGCCGTGGCGAGTGAAGACGCCTGCTTGGACGGCAACTTCATTGGGATGTCCTTGGTAAAGAAGACCCCCGACGTTAGCGTATTCACCTTCTGTATTCTCTCTGATGACCATCATGTCAATGTCGCCTGCTTTGTCATACCCCTTCAAGGGAGACGCTACGCCCGGGTAGAGGACGCTAGGTCGCTGGCAGACGTACTGGTCGAAGCCGCGCCTCATCGGGAGGAGGAGGCCGTTGAGAGTGATGTGGTCTTGAACATCGGGATGGCCGACGGCGCCAAAGAAGATGGAGTCGAAACTTGCAAGAATGTCTAGTCCATCAGGCGGCATCATTTCGCCATGCTTGAAGTAGTAATCAGTCCCCCAAGGGAAGTCTTGGAAGTCGAATGTGAGGTTATAGCGTCTCTCAATTGATCGAAGAATTTTGACGCCTTCTTTGATGACTTCTGGGCCGATGCCGTCCCCGCCGATCAGGGCGATTTTGTGGTTTGCCATGTGTGGAGTGATTCCTCTGTGATTTGTTGCGATGGGGAGTTTATCAGGAGCGGAGTGTTCAAGTGCTTTCTGCCGGTGCCACGCGGCCATTCACGGCGAGCTCGCCAAAGAAGGCCTGCGTTAATGGCGATTTGGAGGTAGGGGTAAATGAATCGACTGCACTTCGAGTTTGATGAACACCCAGCCGTCAACGAGCCGTCCGCTGTGTTTTAGACCGGATTTACAGGACCGCGGTCATTTCTAACAAAGGCACTGGGCAAGTGATGAGGCTATCTCGAATCCGCCATAGTCACGAGATATCTTAGATAGAAGACTGGCCTGAGAATGGAAAGCTTACGTATAAATATTATTTTTGCGACCGCCCGACCCAACAAATGAGGTAATTGAACTCGGTGATATCGTTGTCACTCGCAAGTCGACTAATGTTGAGTACAGGCCAGACACAGCGCCTATTTCCTTACTGCATGGATGGCAAGTACTCGTGCCAGCTCTGTGATGAAGTAAGGAAAAGACCGAGGTAAGAAGAGACTGCCCGTAGGAGGGACGTAATATTAAAGAGTCAAGCCGGTTTCGTGAGTGAAGCGTAAGGCTTTTTCAATGTGCGCGGTAGGTTGTAGACCGCCATCACGGATATCGATGTGAGTTGCGTTGATGCTTTGCCAGCGGGCAACTTCTTCGCGCCATTGATTGGGAGTTTTGCCTTCGAGGAAAATACGACCTTGGATTCCAATGTCGACAGGATTCCTTCCTGCCTTGACGGCTGCTGCGCGAATCTTGGAGACACGATGCTCAAGGTCCTCAGCACGAGCAGTGGCAAGCCAACCGTCACCGATGCGGCCTACGCGCTCTAAGACCGCATCGCTTCCGCCTCCTAGCCAGACGGGAATTGGGCGTTGGATAGGCTTTATGCCAAGACTGGCACCAACGATATCGTGGTAGGTGCCGTGATACTCTGCCCAGTCGTTGGTCCACAGGGCTCGCATTAGAGCGATTTGCTCTTCAATGATTTTGCCGCGATGGCGAAAGTCTGCGCCTAGCGCGTCGTATTCAGAGGTGAGACTACCTACTCCAACTCCTGCACGAACGCGACCACCCGATAGGAGATCGACTTGGGCGCATTGCTTGGCGACGATTTGTGCTTGGCGTTGGGGAAGGACGAAAATTGCGGCGAATAGCTCAATCTTGGTGGTAACTGCGGCGTGGTAGGCCATAGTCGTGAGGACGTCATGGTAGGTGTGATTGGCTCGTGCGTCGCCTTCCCCTTTAACCGCCCAAAGAATGTGCTCGCCATAGCTCAGGTGGTGAAAACCAACCCTTTCAGTGTCGATCGCGAATGCTCGGACATCGACAGGGTTTTGTCCGATAGTGCTCGAAGGGAATTGGATTCCAACTTTCATGCGAAATGGCCTCCTAGGGGCAGAGAGGTGAGTGGAGGAATTCAAGACTTAGCGCGGTAGCAGGTAGCCCGGGCGGTGTCAGACATAACTAGAGCAGTACCAGGGGTTTCCAGCGCTTGGTTGACAGCTTCTATCAATGAATTAGCTGCCGGCATGTAGTCTTCAATGTTTTTGTTGCGGAATAACTTCCACTGCTCGACGGTAGTGAATTGGCGAGCCGATTGGAAGTCAATGTGTTGCCCTTTGATGAACTTTGCTTCGATTTCTTGCTCGGCAAGAGATTGTTCGGCAAGAGCAAGGGTTTCGCTGAAACTGTGGCTGTATTCTGCTTGACCTAACAAAGTACGTGGCTCGCTTTTGGAGTGTATTTCCAAGGACGAACTTGCGCCCAATGGGTGAACGTCGAGTAGGATTCCGCCTGGTCGTAGAGAACCGTGGATGATGTTTAGAGCGTCAACGACGCTCTCTCGTGACATGCATCAAATGGACCACGAGAGGATTGCAATATCGAAAGCGTTATCTGCTAAATCTACGCCGGTGATGCCTGTGGCCAGGAAAGCGACTCGACTCCTGAGCTTGGCCGGTGTTTGCTCGCGGGCGATGTCGATGGAGGTTTCGTTTGGATCGATTGCGAGGACTGACCTCGCAATGGCAGCGATATTCCAGGTCATTCGTCCTTCGCCGCAGCCGACTTCGAGGATATCTTTTCCTTTGAAATTTACGAGGCTTCGTATGACTTGAGATTCGATTTCTTCCAAGTCTCTAATGGGGCCCTCACTCATAGATGGTCTCTCTTTAGCCTGAGATTATGCATGACATGATAAAGCTGACAGAAGGCTTATTTACGTGCTGGATATTCGACGGCTTCGCCACCAAGAACCTGGGCTTTGTCTCCAGAATCTAAGATCGATTGTCCGCAGTGTAGCTAGGGACCCGATATTTCAAGTGACTCACCCTCAGGCGCGGCGCCGTCGTAGGCCCAATCAGGCATCTGGAATGAGACTCCTTCTTTGGCGAGCATGCGCGTGTACTCTGCGCGAATATACGGGTCCTCGTTGTGATATGTGATGGAACGGCCACCTTCTTCTAAAGGGAGGTTGCCCGAGATCTCTTTGTCTCCTGGACGGTTGACTTGGGCACCGACGCCTTGCATAGCTCCGCCATAGACCATGAGTCGGAGGGGTTCAGAACCGGTGCTGTGGTGCATGTGGAACCAGCCAGTTCCTCCTGGATTGTTGACTACCATGCCGCCCGCTGTGTAATCCTGTCGCTCTACGAGATGCCCATTGCCTGATTCGTAGGGTTGAATGCCAGCGCTACGAGGCCAGGCTAAGGTGTATCCCTTGCCTTTGATGCAAATCAGTACGACTGATCCTGGACCTGGCGGGTGGTGGGCCATCGAGTAGCGTCCGCTGAGATGCTCTCCTACGAACATGGCGAATTTGCCTGCGGCCATGTGAGGAATAACTCGCCGATACCCAGGTGACCGTTGGTTGTCCAAAGGTAGCTCGCAGGTGGCGATGTCTGGAATGAGGTTGGTAATCCGCATAGCACGCTTCCGCATAGGGTCTGCGCGCAGTTCGTCTTTCGGCCGGAAGTAGTCATCGCTATCGTCGAAGCGGTCAGTGAATTCATAAGAATTGTTGAATACGAATCCGGAATTGTCAAAGAGATTGACGATCGGCGGCGCGGTGGTTCCAACGGTGAATACGGCTGGACCGGAAGAAACGTTAATGATGCGGTGATTAGTGTTGACGGGAATGGCGAATAGGGACCCCGCGGTCCATTCGAAGACATGCTTGCGAGAACTGCCTTCGCGCCAGACTTCGGTTGAGCCTCGGCCCTCTACAACGTAAAACACTTCGTCGTAGACATGGCGCTCGATATTTGTTTCACCTCGTGGCGGGATTTCGAGCGCGTACATACCTAGTTTGCCATCAGTGCCATCGAGCTGAATGTAAGAGCCGAGGCCGCCCATGCGTTTCCATGACTTCTTGGGTATTTCCCGGACATCGCTCATGCCGAGTCCTCGGTAGATCGGGATGTCATCGGCTTCCATGAAGAAATCGTAAGGGGTCTTGGGAACCTGCCAAGACCCAACCCCTGCAGCCTTTTTCTCCCCGGTGGGTTCTACGAAATTGTCAAGGGCTTCGGACATTATGGTGACCTCCGCGGGACGTCTGTGTTTGGAGGAGTATAGGGCCGCCTACTTAGTGGCGCGCCCCATACGTTAGCGCGTGTTCCTGCGGAGGGCAACGACGGGGAGTATTCGGGTTGTCTTGGCTTGGTAGTCTGCGAAATGAGGGCGAATGCTGATTTGCCTTGCGTAAATCGCATCCCGTTCAGGGCCAGTGATGGTTTCGGCAGTGGCTTCGTATGTCTCGTTGCCGTCCTCAATAGTGATGACCGCGTGAGCAATCAGATTGAAGTACCAATCAGGGTGAGTGGGGGATCCGCCTTTGGTGGCAAATACGTAGATGCAGTCGTCGCCTGTAAGGTACGAGACGGGATTGGTACGAGGAAGTCCAGTTTTTGCTCCAATGGTATTGATTATCACGAGCTGTTGGCCTGGTCGGCTGGCTACGGTCCCGCCAGTGCGCCGGAATTCTTCGATGACTTTGGCATTGTTGGCGTTGAGTTCCTTGCGGTTAGTCATCGAGCAATCCTTTTGTAGCTGGAGTGAGAGCGATATGCACGGATAGCTTATCCCTCGAAAGCGTGCAGATGGCATCGCAGATACTGAGGTTTTGGTTAAAGCCCGAATAGCGGGGCGAGCTCGGAGACATGGTCGATTTGGTAATCAGGTTCGTAATAGGGGTCGGCCCAGGGGCGTTGGCGGCGTATCCAGGCAGTGCTCAATCCTAGGGTTTGAGCAATTTCAATGTCGGCTACCGGGTCGTCACCGACGAAGATGACACCGGAGCTGACTTCAAGCCCAAGGCACTCAAGAGTTTTACTGAAGATGGTATGGCCGATTGTTTTTGAGCCCATTTCTTCGGATATGGAAAAGCAAGGGCAAATAGATTCAATACCTAGTGCTTCGGTTGTTTCGTGTTGCTGGGCGCTTCCGTTGGTGATAATGCCCCAGGGGATACTTCCACGTGTGAGCGAATTAAGGAACTCAATCACACTTGAATCATAAGGGAACGATGGCCCGTACACGCTGGCATACCAGCTGAGCATTGCGGGCTGGTCAACCGGTATCGCCGTCCATCGCTCCAGTACTCGTCTCATGAGCAGATCGCGGCTTGCCTGTCCGTTGTTGTCCATCTCAACAAAAAGCGGAATGAAGTCATCGGCACTGACTTCTGCAGCGATTTCTGGGCGCCAGGCATGGAGTGCTCGGGCAACAGCAATTATTGCGGAGTCGCGATCAGCGAGAGTGTTGTCAAGGTCGAAAAGGACGGCTTTGTAGGTGCGGGAGGGCATGTTGGTGACGGTATCACGTAGAGGGTGGCACGGGCTAGTGTGACGCTGTCGTGGTCATTGTTGTGGTGATAGTGATCCTTGCTGGCAGTAAGGGAAACTAGTAAGAACCAGAAGTAAGATAGGCACCTGAGGGGTGAGAGTAGGGGCCTCGAACCATCAGGTTCATTGATCGTATTACGCGACCGCCGCGGTCGAGCATCCAGCGAAGAGTTTGAGAATGAGAGGCAGGGATGGCGACAGTGATGGGCGCGCCCATCACTGTCGCCATCTCCGCGATGAGAGCGATGAGAGTTGTTTCATTGTCTGCGGCTGCGTAGGGATATTCCGTTCCAGGCGCGATAAAGCCCGCGAGACTGAGTCCTCGGTATGCCATAAGCGGGCGTCTGGGGAAGGACGGCCGGTTGAAACCCATGATGTTGCGGTGGAATAATTTGGCGGTCCCTGCGGGGTCGGTGTCACGAGTTATGGTGAGTGCTGTCCGGGATGCGACAGGAGAGCCTTTGACACAGGTAAATTGCTCGCGAACGACGAATCCATAACGCGAGTAGAGCGCCAGCGTGCCATTGTTGAAAGCATCTTGAAGGAGGCGAATGCTTGCCCCTCCAGCATATTCAATCATGCAATCAAGAATGGCTTGGCCAGCGCCACGGGCCTGGGCGTTCGGTGAGACTGCGAGTGGGGAAATTCCCATCCCAACTTCACCTAGGTCGTGGAGGAATCCAATGCCGATAACTTGGCCTGCATCTTCAGCGACGAAGCCATAGATCTTTGGTATGCCATAGAGGTGTGAAGCGACGATTTCAGCGTCTTCCATGCTGTTCATGTAGGCGGGGATGTCGTGACGTTCATCGAGCTGATGGAAAGCGTAGTAAATGACCTCAGCGGTTGCTGAACGGTCTGTTGAGGTGGCGGGTCGTACGGTGATGGCCATTGGAGTGGGTCTTCTTTTACTGAGAGATTGCTGCTCATCAGGCAGGCACTGTAATGATAAGAGCTAGGCGTACTGCTGGCTGTAAAAGTGCTGAGGGCCGCTATGAATTCATAGTACAGTCGACTGTGAGGCCCTTATCGGTCTGTAGAGGGCTCCCAGAGGAAACGCTTGGGAAGATGGTGTGCCCAGGGGTTGGCAGCTTCGAAAGCTGCCGATGCTCGGAGAACCGTTTCTTCGTCTCCCCAAGCGCCGATGATTTGAAGGCCAACGGGGAGACCGCTCTTGGTGAAGCCGCAGGGGATGCTTGCCGCTGGAAGCCCGGCGAGGTTGGCGTGGTAGCAGAAGGGAGTGAAGCCGCTCATTGGGTCGACAGGTTTGTGGTCTATGGCATTGGGTTGTTGCTCAATAGGGAAGGCGGCGGTGGCCACGGTGGGCATGAGCAGTAGGTCATAGGAGTCGAATAGCTTCTCAAAATGATGTCGATGCCACTCTCTCTCGCGCAGGGCACGAGCGAAGCGCGCAGCTGGCCATGTTATGGCGGCTGAGATCCATTCCACGAACTGCTCCGGCAGGACGTTGGCATGGCCTGCGGCAATGAGGGGCCCGAGAGATACAGCGTAATCCGTAAGGAATATTGTGGAGAAGGCGTCCAAAGTCGGCCCTGTCTCGACTGCGGGCATTGCCTCTTCAATTGAGGCACCAAGAGATTCAAAAGCATAGGCGGCGGCAGTGCAGATGTCGCGAATCTCTGCCTCGATAGGACGGCCATCCATGGCTGGCGTCCATGCGATGCGCATTCGCTCGACGGAGGCGTTCTCGATGGCGCGCTCGAATGGTGGCGCGGCGTCGGCTATACATGTGGCGTCGCGGGAGTCGGGGCCGGAGATGATGTCCAGCATAAGTGCTGCGTCTCGGATGTTTGTGGTGAGCGGGCCTCCTTGAGATAAGGCGCGCCACCCACCGAGGCCGGTGTAGGAAGCGGGGACCCGACCGAAGGTGGGCTTGAAGCCGTAGACACCGCAGAAACTCGCAGGGATACGAATGGAACCACCTCCGTCCGAGCCCGTGGCGATAGGGACGAGGTGAGCGCTGACCGCGGCCGCTGACCCACCGCTAGAGCCACCAGAGGTGCGGGCTTGGTCCCATGGGTTATGAGTATTACCGCTGAGGAGGCTTTCGGTGGTGGCTTTCCAGCCGTACTCAGGTGTGGTGGTTTTGCCGATGATGATTGCCCCGGCCGCCCGGAGGCGCTCCACGATGATGTCATCTTGGTTAGGGACGTTGTCGCGCTGGAGTTGAGAGCCGTACGTGGTGACAAGGCCTTTGGTGGCGCTGAGATCTTTGATGGCAATCGGGACACCATGAAGGGGTCCGATTGCTTCGCCAGAGAGTAGAGAGGCTTCGGCTCG
>CALGTL010000127.1 GCA_937901475.1 uncultured Dehalococcoidia bacterium | reverse complement strand
AGCAGACCTATTGAACTACGCCGAAGCCACCAACTTCCATAGAGCCTTCCAACGGTGGAATTCGACCACGCCCGCCGATTATCGGCAGCAGGTGTCTTGACATGAACCATCGCTACCTCAACGTTTCCCGTAAAGGCCATATTGTCACCTGCACACTCTCCAACCCACCCACACAAACACTCACTGCGGGTGGAGTCAGCGAGATTCACCGACTGCTGGACGACATTGAGTCTGACAGGTCCGTACGCGTACTGGTATTCACCGGCGCTGGCGACGGGGTCTTCATCGCACACTATGAGGTGGGGGAACTCTCCGACTCTGCACAACGCAATATAGAAACCGACAGCCAGACTATTACCAGCGGCGAGAGCGAACCTGAGCTCTCCGAAATGCATCAATTGTGCCTACGTCTTGAGCAGATCTCAGCAATCACTATCGCGGCCATCAATGGCACCGCCACAGGCGGCGGCTTCGAACTCTGCCTGGCCTGTGATTTTCGCCTCCTTGCTGAAGGCCGGTACCGTGTCGGCCTACCCGAGACGTCCATCGGCATCATCCCGGGCGCCGGTGGCACCCAGCGCTACGCCCGGCTCCTTGGAACAGCCAAGGCCCTCGACCTGATTCTCCACGCCAAGCTTCTCACTCCCGCCCAGGCCCTGGAAAAGGGTCTTGTACACAGGACCTACCCCGTGGACTGCTTCCTAGACGAAGTTGAGGCGTTTTCTGTTGATATTGCGGGACGATCACCCATAGCGCTGACAGCCGCCAAGCAAGCAATCCAACAGGGGGCCCGCCTGCCGCTCGAAGAGGCACTCTTGCTAGAGCAACGTCATTTCGATCGCACCATGCGCTCGAAGGACGCGGCCGGTGCCATGCGCACCTATCTCAACGGCAGCGGAAAGACGCCTTACGAGTGGCAAGGTGAGTAACGTGTCCGACTACGCTGCCCCCACCGCCAGTCTGCCTCTACCGGGGCATCGCAAGACACTGACCCTGCTGATGCTGGCCTATACCCTGTCTATGTGCGACAGGATGATCCTGTCGATACTGTTCCCTGACATAAAAGCGGATTTCGGTTTAAGCGATACCCAGTTAGGGTTGCTCGGCGGCATTTCATTCGCCCTGTTCTACGCCACCATGGGGCTGCCCATTGCACGCCTTTCTGACCAATACAGCCGCAAGTGGATCATCATTGTCAGCCTGGTTGTATTCTCCATAATGACCGCCTTGAGCGGCTTCGCGGCGGGATTCATCAGCCTGTTGATACTGCGTATCGGCGTGGGCATTGGCGAGGCTGGTGTGAATCCTGCCAGCCACTCGATTATCGCTGACTACTTCCCGCCCCAGCGCAGGGCCTTTGCCATGGCGATCCTGATGCTGGGGGGAAGCCTGGGCATGATGTTGGGATTTGTGGGAGGCGGCCTTATCGCCGAGGCTTATAACTGGCGCATTGCACTGATATCCGTGGGTGCACCCGGCTTATTACTTGCCGTTGTAATGGCCAGATTATTGCAAGAGCCTGCGAGGGGAACCTTTGAAACAAAAACACCGCCGCCTCCCCCTCCCATTCTTACTAGCGCAGCCACCATGTGGGCTAATCCCGCCATGCGCCACCTGGTTGCTGGCTCCGTCGTTGCGGGGCTGTTGAGCTACGGTTTCACCCAGTGGTTACCCACCTTTTTCATACGGGCGCACGACCTCAGCCAGTCCCAGACCGGCATGCTAATGGCTGGCGTATTTGGCATCCCGGGGTCCATAGGCGCACTGGCCTTTGCCAAGTGGTTCGATCGCCTTTCCCATCGCGGCTTCCAACACGGTATCTGGATGCTTGCCGTGGTTCCCTTTGTCACCCTGCCCTTCTTCATCGCCGGCTTACTGGCCGACAACCTGGTCACGACAATAGTGTTGTTCATTATTCCGGGCTTTGCGGCTAACTACGTCATAGGACCCACCCTCGCCATGGTGCAGACGCTATCCCCCGTGCAAATGCGAGCGGTGTCCTCGGCCATCCTGATGTTGTGCCTCAACCTCATTGGAATGGGCCTTGGCCCGCTGCTGGTAGGTTTGTTGAGCGACCTGCTCACGCCTTACCATGGTGATAGTGCTCTGGGCGTGGCGCTAGCGTACTTTACCCTGGCGGGCTTGTGGGGCTCGGTGCACTTCTGGCTCTGCGGCCGGGCACTGGCCAAACAGCAGTCAGAGAACACGTAAGGCCTTTGACAATGAATACCCGGAAAGTTATCGCTTTGCTAAAGCCAGCGCGCTAGGTGATCTACTGGCGCAAAGCGCTGTCAAGCTGACGCCAGCCGATCTGGAGCTTGCGGTCACAGATATGACTGCGGCTGCAGGATGCTTGATTAGTACGATCTCTTCAGCCGGTCCATAGCAAATCATAAACCCACCCGTTCATGTGAATGAGCCAGCCCCAGGGGCAGCCTGTTCCTCCAGTCCGAGTCTGAAACTACCTGTGATCTACGGCCAATTCAGGGATCAGGCAGAAAGCTGAACTCGCGCCCGCAGGGAAGGGTCGCCGTAGCAGCGCTTAGACGCACTGATTTCGCTTAGCCCATATTGCTGATCGAATGGTTTATCGGGGTGCCTTACTCGTGCATTCCAGCCTGCAGCGCAAAATTGTAAGCCGCATCTACCAGAGGCGCGACGCGATCGCTCATGGATTTTGCGTGCGCCGAAGAAGCGGTTCCGTCAAGCACGCGCTTCTTAATGCCCTGGGTAATGCCAGCCG
>CALGTL010000126.1 GCA_937901475.1 uncultured Dehalococcoidia bacterium | reverse complement strand
GGTGCTGGAGTGGTCATGGTGTGCTCCCCTTCATGCTCGATAAGGAGTAGTGTGAACGTTCCGTAAGTAGGGCGAAATTGATATGAGAGGCCGGTGAAGATATCGCAATTAAATTACAAAATATCTTCTCTATGCTCTATGCAGGGATGAGTTGACTTACACGTAAAATCTGCAACGGCTCATCGTTCATGCTCTCGAACCAGTACCGCGTGTGATGCGGCACATAGATGCCCTCGTTAGCGCCAATCTCGGCAAGTATCTCTTCGCCGATGCCGTGGAAGAGAGCTCGGCCTGTTAGAACGAACCAATAACCGTCTTGATCAGTATGGGCGTGCATGCTATTGCCCTGGCCCTTCTTCATAATCTGAATGGTACTGATCACTCGTTCATTGGTTATGAGGTCATGGGAATCGCCGCGCTCACCGCGCTTGCGAATCTGCGGAGAGTCAGGGCCTTCGTACTTAAAAGTTTCGAGGTCTGCCACCGGTTACCTCCCGCGATCGATGAAGCCCTGCTGCATCGTGCTTGATTTGGTGCCCCCAACAGGACTCGAACCTGTGACGCCCTGATTAAAAGTCAGGCGCTCTAACCAACTGAGCTATGGGGGCAGCGTAATCAATGTTACACGGCTTACTACATTGCGGGCAGCATAATCTCCAACGTGAAAATCCGGTCGAGCGGCCAATAGACGGTCCAGATCTTCCCAATCACGTTCTCGAAAGGAACCGTACCCCAGTGCCGTGAATCATCACTCTGAGCGCGATTATCACCCATCACATAATACGTGCCCCTCTTCACGACCCGTTCAGTGAGTGACTGGGTAAGCGTGTACTCCACATAAGGCTCATCGATTGATACATCATTGACGAACACTGTACCGTTTTCAAGTCGAATGCGGTCACCAGGCAGACCGATAATCCGCTTGACGAAGTTTTGATTTGGGTTACGTGGGTACTTGAATACGATGACATCGCCGTAAGAAAGTTCACCGAATGGATGCCATTTCTCGCCAATTTCAGCCTCAACAGTCGGAAGATAGTCTGCCGCATGAGCGGCGTCAATCTCGATAGAGCCTACCTTGCTCACGACAACGCGATCGCCGTTCAAGAACAGCGGTTCCATACTTGGTCCCTCGACACGATAGTTCTGCAACGCAGAATAGACCACGAGAACGAGGAAAAAACCTAGGGCAATAGTCTGGATTACTTCACGTAGAAAGACTCGCATCCTGGCGATTATACCAGCGAGTCCATCGGTAACGGCCTCGCTATATTGAAGGCTAGTGCGCATTGTGGCAGTAGACTGTTCTCGCATTCTCTCCAACGAACAGTGCTGTGACGACACCATTTCAACATGACCCAATGAGCGCCACAGCCCTGCAAGACCAAGTGTGGGTAGCCCAAACGCTGGGAGGCGACATCGTCGCTTTCAACGCAATCGTAGAACGCTACCAGCAGATTGCCTACAACCTCTCTCTTAGCATATTGCGCAATCCTTCACTCGCCGAGGACGTGACTCAAGAAGCGTTCTTCTCAGCCTACCGTAACCTTTCCCGGTACCGAGGCGGCAGCTTCAAATCATGGTTACTCACCATCCTGGCCAATCGCGCTAGAGACATCCTGCGCTCACCAGCTCACAAGCGGACCTGGTCTCTCGAGGCCTTGACAGAAGGTCGTGACCCGGCAGGCCCTTGGCAGCACACTGATGACCCACCAGACAAGCAAGTTGAGCGCGAGGAAACCTCACGCCTTGTTCGAGACGCCGTCTCCCAACTTCCCTACGATCAACGCATTGTCGTCACACTGATCGACCTACAAGAAATGGATTACGCAGAGGCGTCCGGAATCACCGGAGTGTCACTTGGAACCGTGAAGTCGAGATTGTTCCGAGGTCGGCAGAGGCTTAAAGAGCGTCTGCGCCCAGTTTGGGAACTTTCAACAGAACTGGAGCGTCCAAGTTCGTGAAGATGATGAGCTGATGAGAATATTTAGCAAACGACATACAAGTTTCGAGATACTGCTGACCGAGCACCTGGACGGGGTTATCAGCGCCTCGGACAGTGCCAAGCTGACGCAACATCTCACTACCTGCGAGGATTGCGCAGGAAACCTCCGCGAGCAATCAGCAACTCAAGCGCTGCTCCGGGCCCTACCTCTGCTACCGATACCACGTTCCTTCGCCCTTCCGTACGCCCCAATGGTGACTGAAGTAAGCGAGCCAAATACAGCAACCAGGCTGTTGCGCTCAGTGCAATTAGGCGCTGCTGCTGCCATTATCCTCGTTGCGCTCGTCGGGCTTAACGTAATGCAAACGTCACCAACCAACGTTACTTTGCAATCTACGTGGAACTCTTCCGCGCCAATGGCCCGATCCATCGAGGTCGCTGATGCAGGAAGCGAGCACGCTGCCTCCATGGCTTCTACCTCCGCGGAGGTAAGCCCGGGCTCAGAATTCGAGCCCTCTCCCAATCTGAGTGCCAGTGCCACCAAGGTATTGGCCCACCAAGATTTGCAGGAGGTCGAAAACGATGTCTCATCTCCATACGGTGAATTCGCGCCTGAAACGAACTTCTCTAGCAATGAAGCACGCGCTCAAGGTCGCACAATCACTGTATGGGTTTCCCTTGCTACAGGTTTGGTAACCACTCTATTGGCCATCGCAGCCGTAGCCTTTATCTGGCGCTCAAACAGGCCCGTCTAAGTTTCAAATGTTCGCTGCCGATGGAACTTTCTGGAACTCCAGTCCGTCTTATCTCTGTAACGATAGGAGACGCGGTGAATCGGACCAGCAACTTTGGAGGACCTGTGATGAACGAGATGATTTGGTCGATGAAGACAATTAAAATTGGAGTGCTCTCAGTGGTGGGCCTAGCGTTGATGCTGCTTCTAGCAGCGTGCTCCGGAGATGACCCCGGTCAAAACTCACTACCCGCGCGCTTAACCAGCGACCAAGTGGCATCCCTTGCGCGGGAAGCTAGCTTTTATCCCAATCAGGGGTCAACTTACGGCATCAAAGCGACCGGCGTAGGGGTTGTAGAAGGACGATCAGACATTGCCATCATATCGTTAGGCGTCGAAACCTTCGCCGTAACAGTATCGGCAGCACGCAGAGAAGCAGCAACGGCGATGGACTCCATGATTACAGTGCTGCTTGCTGCAGGTGTCGACAACGAGGACATCGAAACTCGGTACTTCAACATCCAGCCGGAGTACACGTATGGCCAAGTAACATCCACGCTCGAGAACGGCCAGAAGTTCACGCGCTCAGAGCGCACGCTCACTGGCTATCGCGTGACCAACACTCTCAGTGTCACCATTCGGGACCTTAACAGCACAGGTACCATTGTTGATACCGTTGCAGAAGCAGGTGGCAATGCCACGCGACTCAACAACATCTCGTTCACCGTAGACGGTAGCTCAGCACTTGAAGCCCAGGCCCGCGAGTTAGCTCTCAAAGACGCTGTTGCGAAAGCAGACCTTTACGCCAGTATCACAGGCGTGGAGCGAGGCAAACTCGTAACCATCGTTGAATCCAGTGGCGCAAATTATCCACCGGTCGCTCGCGCTGAGTCTTTAGGTAAAGCTTTCGACTCTAGCTCACCGGCAACGCAAATCTTCGCTGGGGACTTCCAGGTCCGCGTAACGGTTCAAGCGGTCTTCAGTATCAAGTAACAACGTGCTGCTCTCAAATGCGCTCGGGCAACACTTTATTCGTGTCCATGACGAGGCATAGTCGCTATATGAAGAGGCTCGGCGAATATCACGCCGAGCCTCTTCATATCAATCTGCTTATTTCCCTAATTAATTGCGCGACTATTCCAGTGGAGTATCCTCCCTGTTAGCCCACTCTCCCATCGAACCGTCGTACATGCAAACATTCGGGTAGCCGAGCAAAGCCAGGGTGAATGCTCCGTGCGCCGCACGGATACCACCTTGTCAGTAAGTGTGTATCGTTTTTTCTGGGGTAAAACCAAGCGGCTCTAGAAGCGCAGTCAAAGAGTCGGCAGCCTTGAAAGTATCATCATCATTCACTAGGTTGGTCCATTCCAAATGGATAGCACCCGGAACATGTCCTGCCTTCGCGTTCCCACGAGCGTTCTCACCCGTGTATTCCTCAGTCGAGCGCAAATCCCAAATTAATGTACCGCTCTGGCCGATGGCCGCTTTCAATTTATCGATCGTCGACTCGATGGCATCATTCGCTGCCTTAGGCGTAAATCTTGCCTTTTTAAGAGACGTGGCTGACTCGCCTTTCTCGGTAGGCCTACCTTCAGCAGTCCATTTCTTCCAGCCGCCGTTGAGCACTTTCACTTTCGTATGCCCGTAGTACGTTAGCACCCACCACAGGCGCGCCGAATCACGGTTTCGTGCACGATCGTACCCAATCACCAACGTATCGTCGCTGATGCCAACTGACTCGAACCAAGCCTTGGCCTCG
>CALGTL010000125.1 GCA_937901475.1 uncultured Dehalococcoidia bacterium | reverse complement strand
ATGCTTTGATATTCCCAACTACCCCCTCACTATCGTCGTAGTTGGATGAAATGAGAGGAATTTCTTATGACCCAAGCTTTTCGAGCATTGGAAGTCGGAGCAAAGGGACTCGATGATCACCTAGCGTTCATGGAGACTACGCCGAAACGTATACGCGTAATGTTTGGTGGCGAGGCAATCGCCGATAGCACCAATGTACAGATTATGTTCGAGACCAAGCACCAACCGGTGTATTACTTTCCGATGGAAGACGTGCGTATGGATCTGATGTTCGCGACAGATCTGAGTACTACCTGACCGATTAAAGGAGACGCCCGGTACTGGAGCGTCAAAGTCGGGGAGAAAGTGGGAGAGGACGTGCTTTGGAATTATCCCATGCCGTTCGTCGACTGTGTCGAAGTTAAGGATCTGGTGGCTTTCTACTGGGATAAAGTGGATGCATGGCTCGAGGAAGAAGAAGAAGTATTCATCGGACCTAAGGACCCTTACACCCGCGTGGACACTAGAAAAACTTCGCGCCATGTTGAAGTGGTGATAAATGGCCAGAAAATCGCTGACACGACGAATGCAGTTATGTTGATAGAGACAGGGCAACCAGCGCGGTACTACATCCCGAGATCCGATGTTCGTATCGATTTGCTACGGGAAACGGATCGTGTGATGAAGTCACCATATAAAGGCTCGGCTCGCTACTACAATGTGGAAGCTGGCGGTGAAATCGCGGAACTGGTTGCGTGGTGCTATGAGAACCCGATTGCAGAGAGTGGCAAAATTGCAGGCCACATCTGCTTCCCGCAAGGGAAGGTAGCGATGCTAGTGGATGGCATTTTCCAGGAGAACCCAAAATCTCGATGGGATTGATGGACTAGTAACCAAAACGTAGGGAGTCAGAGCGTCACGGTACGTACTATAACGCTCTGACTCCCTACGTTTTGCTGTAGATGCGCTGGCTCTAGCGAGGACCGACGAGTACATCATTACCATCAATCTGCACTGCGTAGATAATGATTGGGTCCGTTGCCGGAGGGTTCATCACTGAGCCGTCTAGGACGTTGAAGCGACTGTCGTGACAGTCGCAGGTAATTTCATTGCCCTCTAGTGAACCTTGGCCCTCGAATACGAAGTCGCAGTCCTCGTGAGAGCAAACGTTAGAGAATGCGATGACATTACCCGCAAGCTCAGTGATGACGATGGACTCACCTTGAGCGTCCACAACAATCAATTTACCTGCTGCGATGTCGCTAAGTTGAGCGACCTTTTCGAATCCCTCCATGTGATAAACCTCCTATGATTTCTCGTCTATGTGAATGTCCAAGTGTTGCTTGGTGGTCTTCGGTCGTGTGTCTTGCCCCTTCTCACCAGAGAGGACAATGCGCTCTACATATTTCACATTCGCACATTGGTCTACGTCGTCGGTTTGGCAGGCGGCGACATCGGGGATGAAAAAACGTATGGGCCCTCCCTTGTCACGAGGCAATGCTTCGCCATCAAGTCCGTAAATCAAAATTGCGTGGTCTTTGACCACTTCCAAAGCAACACTGGCACTGTAGTTGCCTTCAGCATGAATGGTGATGAACCGAGCGTCTTCGGAAAGCCCCGCTTCAGCGAGCACTGCTGCAAGCCGAACAGCCACGCCCTCTCGATTTGGGGCTAGGGCGGATACGTCAGGAACCTGCCCTGCAAGCGAAGCCAAAGACTTCGCGCTGAGGGAGCGTTTGCGAGAAACGAGCCCTTCGATGATTAATTCAGCCAAAGGCCACCTCCTTTTTCCAACAGGTATCAAGTTTACCCGTCCGCAAGGCATCGCTGCCAATGGGCCTTACGTGAGACACAAGCAACCTTGGCTCAGAGAAGTGGGCAACCTGGTAGATACACGCAGATCTGCTCGATGAGTTACGACCTATGCTGAGTAGGATTACGCTGTCTCCATAGGCAGCGTTTACAGAATCATGGATTCGAGAGTCATTAACGCTCACTACGGGCTAACCATGAGTAGCTCGGCAATGGGCTTTTCGGTCGTACGGTCAATTCTATATGCGTCCGGAATGGCTATCAGGTTTCGTTGAATTAGCATGTCTAGTAATCGAACCCCGCGTGGTGCCGCACACACCGTGATAGCATCTGCGCGCTTTGATAGAACCAACCAACGGGTCCGCGATTCGCGAAATTCTTAGCCGCAAGACCATGCCGGTATTTTCGGCATTTTTTTTCTGGAGCTTCGGAACCGGTGGATTGTGGCTCGCCCGCCCGCTGTTTGCCTACGAAATTGGCGGGACATTCTTTTTGGTCGCGCTTATATCGTCGGCTAGTGCTATGCCGCGCCTCGTGATTGGACCGGTTACCGGATACCTAACCGACCGATTCGGACGGCGCCCGTTCGTGGTACTGGGCGCGCTGCTACACATTGCAGCATTGACAGGGGAATTCTTCGTGCAAGAGTACTGGCAATTCCTCCTGTTCGAAGTTGTGGCTGGTACAGGTATCGCCGTTTATATGACTAGTGCGAACGTGTTAATGGCGGACGCGACGCGTACTGGCACCCGGGGGCGGGCAGTGGCGGCGCGACAGGTCTCGAACCGGATTGGCAACTTCGCAGGGCCCGTAGTCGCGGGATTGGTCGCAGGATTATTCGGATTGCGCTATGTGTTCCTCTTCATCGCATTCACGAAATTCATGGTGATTATAGTGACTCTGCTTTTCATTAAGGACACGCAATGGTCTGCCGCTCCCAAGCCAGTGAAACCTGTCGATGGAAATGCCTCACGTATGCCTGACTTATCGATGTTTAAGAACCGAGCGTTCGTGTCGCTAGCGACGGGGACTGTTGCTCTAGGGCTAGTGAATGGCGGCACTGGTGTGTTTCGGACGTTATTCCCCCCACAAGCGGGTATTGTTGCTGGACTTAGCGAAATTCAGATCGGAAACCTGATTGCGTTGGCAGGCCTATTTGGGTTGCTTAGCTCAGTGCCAAGCGGCATGGTTGTAGATCGCTATGGACGAAAGCGCCCACTGATTGTGGGCCTCCTAGCAACGGCGCTAGGCG
>CALGTL010000124.1 GCA_937901475.1 uncultured Dehalococcoidia bacterium | reverse complement strand
TTGATTGGGCGGAAGCCGAAGCCACCCGTATCGAGGACGTGTTCGTCGAAAAGCCGCTTGCGCTGACATATGAGAACGGGCGGGAGCTCGTCACCTTAGCTTCTGGCCTTGGCCGCATCTTGATGGTCGGACATGTTCTGGAATATCACCCGGGGCTGACCGCGCTCCAAGCACTAGCCAGCAGTGGAGCCTTGGGCGATATTCGATACCTCAGCTCTACAAGGGCGAGCCTAGGGAAAGTCAGAAACGAAGAGAATGTCCTGTGGAGCTTCGCCCCCCATGACATTGCTCTCATCCTTCGCATGTTCCGCGCACGGCCGAACCGCATTTCGGCTACCGGCGGTAATTTTTTACGCCCGGACATCGCTGATCTAGTACAGATCAGCCTGAACTTTCCCAACGGGGCGTTGGCACATATTCTTGTGTCATGGCTAAACCCTACCAAAGAGCAGCGCCAAGTAGTCGTTGGATCACAAAAGATGGCCGTTTATGATGACGTGACCAAAGAACTCGTCTTGCATCATAAACGAATTGGCTTTGACGGTGATCAACCTGTCCCAATTTCTGGCGAGGCAGAAATTATCAGTTTTCCGGCAAGTGAACCACTTCTAAAGGAATGTGAAGCGTTCTTGGCCGCTATTGCCACTCGAAAACAACCAATCACCGATGGAGCCAGCGGTCTTCGGGTTTTGGAAGTGCTAGAAGCGGCCCAGGCCTCTCTCGACGGGGGAGGGACTCCGGTATCCCTTCCTTACGAAGAATTCAGCACAAAACTACCCAATTGAGCATCAAGCGGCCGATTCGCTGGGGACTACTCAACGCTCAGTCCAACGGGGTATAAATGATTACAATCTTGACCTACGACCATCCCCATCGAAAGACGCAGGATTTGTTATTGCGCCTAGCCATGCGCAATGATGAGCAAGACATAGTCGTCTTGGCGACGCCTTGGACCGAACGTAAAGGGTTTGTTCCGTTGGTTGCTCACCGGGCTTTCACCCCTCTAAATGTTGACCTCCTGGGCTTTTGCTCAAAGCTCGGCGCAAGGCTTGTACGTGTCGACAACACAAGCATTGGCGATGCCCTGAGCGATCTGGCACCAGAGATTGTTTTGATCGGAGGCGCCGGGATACTACCCCGCGATGTCGTCAACAGCCACACGGTGGTGAATGCCCATCCCGGCTATCTCCCCTACGAAAGAGGCCTAGATGCACTCAAATGGGCTATCTATGAAGGCCATCCGATTGGTGTGACCACTCACTTGGCAGTGGAAGAAGCTGATTCGGGGCCATTGATTCGCCAACAGCTAGTACCTCTAGAGCCATGGGACACCTTCCATTCCGTTGCTCTTCGTCAGTACGATATTGAAATCCGAATGCTGGCCGAAGCCGTGGACGATATTGTCGATGCCCCCCTAACATTGCCAGGTACTGAATATCCTATTCACAGGCGTATGCCTCACCGTTTAGAAAAGCTGTTATTCGAGCGCCTCAGTGCAATTCTGCCCGAAGGCAATGTCGATGAGAAAATTCAAAGATAGTGTCCCTTTCCTTGATCTCAAAATTCAATATTCAGCGATTCGTGGCGAAATCCAAACAGCGATGCAGCGGGTTATAGAGTCCCAGATGTTCATCCTCGGCCCCGAGGTCACTGCGCTTGAGGCCGAAATCGCCGAGTACTGCAAATGCTCCTACGGCATAGGTGTTTCGTCAGGAACGGATGCGTTGTTGGTCTCCTTGATGGCGATAGGAATCCAGCCAGGCGACGAAATAATCACTACTCCGTACACTTTTTTCGCCACTGCCGGGTCCATCGCCAGGCTCGGTGCGACACCCGTATTCGTCGACATCGACCCCGGCACTTTCAACATTGATGCTGAGGGAGTAGACGCCGCTGTCACTTCACGCACGAAAGCCATCATACCCGTTCACTTGTTCGGCCAGGTCGCTGAGATGAATCAGATCATAGAAGTCGCCAGTCGGCATGGCCTCAGGGTCATTGAGGACGCGGCGCAAGCGATCGGGGCTGAGTACAAAGGCCGCAGGGCAGGATCCATCGGGGACTTGGGCTGCTTCAGCTTCTTCCCCTCGAAGAATCTTGGGGCTTTCGGCGACGGCGGCATGGTGACCACCAACGACCCTGACCTGGCGGATCGCGTTAGGTTGCTGCGCAATCATGGCGGTCGCCCTAAGTACGTTCACGGAGTCGTCGGTGGCAACTTTAGGCTGGACGCTATCCAGGCGGCAGTGGTAAGGGCAAAACTCCCGCACCTAGACGGTTGGATAGAAGGGCGGCAACGCAATGCTTCTCTTTACCGGAGGCAATTCGCTGAAGCGGGTCTTACAGGAGGCGAGGGGCCGGTGAGTCTATCTGTCGAGCTCCCCGAGCGGCGACATATCTACAATCAATTCGTCATCCGTGCACATCAGCGGGATGAACTCGCAGCATTTCTTGCTGCGCACCAAATCGGAGCTGAGATTTACTATCCACTATCGTTGCATCAGCAGGAGTGCTTCGCGGGGCTCGGCCTTCAAGAAGGCGATCACCCACACAGCGAAAAGGCCGCAAAGGAATCACTAGCGCTGCCTATCTACCCGGAGCTAACTCCACCAATGATTGAGCGCGTAGTGTCCTGCATCCAAGACTTCTATCAGGGAGCAGCACGGTTGCTTCCTCTCAAATGAGCATAACCAGTTGAACGACCTTCATTTTTTTCTGAAATTCCTCAGGGCTTACCTGGGATTGCGCCTCCTGCTATGGGTGCTCTTGATTGCAATGGCCGCCATTCTTGAGGGCCTCAGCGTGGGGCTGATTTTCCCGATGTTGGAAGGCGCTGACTCTGGAGGGGTCTTCACCGAGTTCATCACTGGCCTATTCGAATGGGTCGGACTCTCCTACTCGCTGGCGCTCGCGCTCGCGTTCATGGGAGTCTTCTTCGTGCTGAGGACCGGGTTTCTCATCTATCAGGAACTTTTCGCTCAGCGGATCATGGCTGCGCTGCTAGTAAAGATTAAGACCGATTTAATCGGAAATCTCTATAATGCCAATCATCTTTACTTCGCCAAGCAAGAACAGGGATTTCTCACCAATGCAGTGACCCTTGAATACTCCCGTATCGCTAATGCATTCGAGCTGGTCATGCGATTGGTGGTAGGGGTCGGCTTCGCAATCGTCTACGGGATACTGCCGCTACTGATCGATCCCGCAGCAACCGTGGTTTTCGTTCTGCTTGCAGGACCAGGGTATTTCGCCCTCCGTAGAGTCCTCGATATCACTCGAAGGCTCTCCATCCGTAAAGCTGTGAACAATTCCAACCTCCAGTCACAAGTCGTGCAATTGCTCCGCCACTTCAAGTACCTGCAAGCGACACGATCGGGTTCAAATGTTCTCGACCGAGCCTTCAATACAATTCGAGAACAAGCACACCTCAATTACAAAGAGGCCATGCTTAACAGTTTTATTACGCGTGGGTCAGAGCTGGTAATGTTTGCAATTGTCATCCTGGTTCTTTACTACTACGTTGTCATCTCGGGATCGACGCT
>CALGTL010000123.1 GCA_937901475.1 uncultured Dehalococcoidia bacterium | reverse complement strand
ACGCCGACGCCAACCGTCGCCCCTAGCAGGAAGCGACCGATATCGGCATCTGTACCAACAGCAACATCGACGCCTTTCCCGACGCCGACGCCAACCGTCGCCCCTAGCAGGAAGCGACCGATATCGACACCTGTACCAACAGCAACATCGACGCCTTTCCCGACGCCGACGCCAACCGTTACCCCTAGCAGGAGTCAACCAACATCAACCCCAACTCCCGAAGTGAGTCGTGACTCGCGGCGCTAGCGTGCCAAGAACCTACCCTTGGATTGAATAAAAACAGTCTCAGGTAATGCTGGCCGTATCGACCAGTTCGGGATTGAGCATTATTGATTCTCAAACAGACGGTAGAGGACTGGTGAATATAAATCCCCGAAGCCGCGCCGAATCACTTCTTCAAATCTACCTTGCACTAAAGCGGCACCGGCAGCATCAACCCCCAATTCTGATGCTAAATCAAGCGCATACCCAAGGTCTTTATGAGAGTAGGTAGTAGGGAACAACCCTGCGGGGTATTCCCCACTAGTCATGTATGTTCCGTGACGCCTTAGAGCGAAACTGTCCGCAGATCCTCGCGAAAGATACTCGAATACATCGTCTCGGGCTATTCCGGCTCGAGTGGCAATCGCCATCGCCTCAGCAATAGCTGAAACGTTTTGAAATAGCACCATATTATTCATGAGTTTCATGACGGTTCCACTTCCTACCGGCCCGCAATGAGATACGTCCGAGCCCATCAGGAATAGCCATTTCTCAATTAGGCTGAAAGTTTCTTCCGAGGCACCTACGGTGATAGAAAGGGTTCCATCGACCGCATTCGGAACTCCGCGAGCGACGGGTGCATCCGCGAAATTAGCCCCCGCTTTGTTCAACGACGTGGCGATTAGCCGATTTGAGCTGACCGTTGTCGTAGTGCAATCGACAATAGTTTTGTTGGGAGTCATATGCTCGAGGAGCCCGCCTGGTGCGAGGCAAACCTTTAGGGTTTCGCGCTCTCCCGGAAGGCAAACAAAAATCAAATCTGCTGTTGCCACCTCAGCAAGATCTTTAGCACGATAAGCCCCATGACTGACCGCTTTATCAATTCGCTTACCATCTAAATCAAAAGCCATGACGGCTACTGGTGATTTTCGGGCAAGATTGTGACACATCGGAGCACCCATGGCTCCGAGCCCGATAAAGCCGATATTGCTAACCGGAGAGTTGGTCATGGCAAGTTCCTGTGCTTCCTGTTCGCCGCAGATGAGCGCTCGAGTAATAACCGTAACATTCCTAGGTAGGTTGGCTGAACAGAACGGAGAGGCTTTATGGAAAGAGTGCTACCTATAAACGGGACGCTCAAATCGTAGATAGTGTCTGTGCATTGAACGGAGATTGAACTGACTAGGGAGCAGTTGTTAAATCGGTTCGACGCGTAGCGCACCGCGCAAATGAAGCACAGTCACCATGAACGCCCATCCAAAAGCCAGCACTGCCATCACCTGAAACATTGTCTCTATGCTGGTGGCCACTACCAGCGTACCAGCGACCAGCGGCGCAATGGATTTTGCAGTGTTCTGCCATATTCGATCTGAAGCAACGAACCCTCCTCGTAGTGGGCTCGCAACGCTTTGTGTGAGTAAGCTCTTCTGTGCTGGAGAGATTATGCCGTTGGCTAGCCCAAACACTAGCATCACTCCACCCATAGTCCAAATATCACTGGAAACAGATGCGGCCGCAAGGCAGACTCCCTGGAGCGCAAACGCCACAATCACGATTGGTACTCGTTCAAATCGCCGAACTATCGCACCAACCATGCCCGCTGTCGTAATTGACCCAATAGCAAAAACAGTGAACAGCAACCCACCACTGCTGACTTCAACACCTAAGCGGTCAATGGCGTATAAAGGCACGTAGATGAAAAAACTCATCTCAAGAAAAAATCGCATCGAACTCATTGAGAAAATGGTGAGCGACCGCACTCGCATTGACGATTGGAAAACTTCTTTCACGTAGGTTATGGCATGCGTTCGTTTGGTAATTGGCTGTTCTGGCAACCAACGCCAAGCTGCCAGCCCTAGGGGTATGGCCATTGCGTACAACGCAAATGGCAATTGCCACGCAATTGCAGCCAAGCCACCCGCCGCCGCCGGAATGAAAAGCAACGCCGTTCGATCCAGCAATACCTTCACACCTTGAGCCGTGGTCTCTTGCTCTTTGGAAAACGTATCGCCTATTAATACGACGACCAAGGGCATGATGCCCGCATAGGCCACACCCTGGAGGAAGCGGGAAATCAACAATAGCGGCAACGAGTCAACGAACACGATACTTGATCCCGACACACCATAGAGCAAGAGGCTTATGACCAACACTTGCTTCCGGCCGCGCAAATCGATGAGCAAGCCTCCTAGAGGAGACAAGAAAACCGCAGGCAACGTAAACGCCGTCAGCACAAGCCCAATCTGGCCTTTGCCTATGTTGAGAGCCTCTTCGATCACAGGCAGAACGGGGTAGACCAAACTGACCCCCATGATCATCATCACCGACGATCCGAAAATGACCTGGAGGCTCGCACTCCGGTGCACACCTAGCATGCGCATGTCGCTCACTGCTTCACGAAACAAGAACCCCTCCATGGGCGATAGCCCAGACCATAACCCCATTGACCTAGAGACAATTATTCTATGTCAGCGGCTTTGAATTACGCCTGAACCGGGCGCAAGAAAACTCAAAATAAGATTCGCTGAATCAACGCCCCTCTGCATCCTTCTACAGTTACTACGGTCGCTCATGCTGAGACTAAATCACGAGAGTGAAAAGTTATATACATGTAGGTGGTGCGGGAGAGTGACTAGACGGCCAAGGGCTATTGATTGCTAGAGACGCAACCTGAGAGAGGCTGTTTCGCAGTCCTTAGTTAAAAGAGGATGATTAGGAGTTGACAAAAGGCCGTAGGCTCCTCGTGAGAGACCTACGACCTTTTAGTAGAAATGGTAGAGAGTGAGATTGGAATCCCTAGCTTTCGAATTAGAAATCGCAATCTCGTTCCATTCTTTACCGAATCGCTGATACTGCGGTTAGTAGAGACCTAAAGTTGAGGTAATGACTCCATGGCTTCTGCAATTTCAGCGTCCGGAAGAGAATAGTCCACCATATTCCCTGATAGGTACTCGTCATACGCGGATAAATCTAAGTGCCCATGTCCGCATAAATGAAACAGAATATTCTTCTCTTCACCGGTTTCCTTGGCGAGGAGCGCTTCATCTATCGCAGCCTTGATTGCATGGGATGGCTCTGGAGCAGGAAGGATTCCTTCAGTTCGTGCGAACAATACCGCAGCTTCGAAACAAGCATTCTGGTGGTAAGCACGCGCCTCGTAAATACCTGCATCGTAGAGCGCGCTAATGAGGGGCGCCATGCCGTGGTACCTGAGTCCACCAGCGTGAATCGGGTTTGGCACGAAGGTATGACCAAGGGTGTGCATTTTAATCAGAGGAGTCATGCCGATTGCGTCGCCGAAATCGTAAGCGAATCGTCCCCTAGTCAAGGAAGGTGAAGCTTCTGGTTCAACGGCGATTAGCCGAGTTGGTCGGCCTTTCAATTTCTCGGGTATGAAGGGGAAGGAAATCCCCGCGAGGTTTGAGCCACCACCAGCGCATCCAATCACGATGTCAGGATATGCGTCAGCCATTTCCATCTGCAAAACGGCTTCCTGGCCGATTACGGTCTGGTGCATGAGCACATGATTCAACACTGAGCCTAGCGCGTACTTGGTGTCTTCGTTCTGTGCTGCTATTTCAACTGCTTCCGAAATCGCGATCCCAAGCGATCCTGGAGATCGCGGGCTCCCAGCGAGGATTGAACGACCGGCTGCTGTTTCGTTGCTGGGGCTCGATGTAACTGTGCCTCCCCATGCTTGCATCATCGATTTCCGGTAGGGCTTCTGATCATAACTAGCACTAACCATAAAAATCTTAGATTCAATACCGAGCTGCTGGCATGCGAATGCTAAAGCGCTTCCCCACTGACCAGCGCCAGTCTCAGTCACAATCCGCTTGGTGCCTTCGATTTTGTTGTAGTAGGCCTGAGCGACTGCAGTATTGGGCTTATGACTGCCCACGGGACTGACTCCTTCGTATTTATAGAATATTTTTGCAGGTGTCCCAAGGGCTTTTTCAAGCCCGGTCGCTCGAATTAATGGCGTTGGGCGCCACATCCGGTACAAATCACGTATCGGGTCAGGAATATCAATCCATCGGTCCTTGCTTACTTCTTGCATGATGAGTTCCATTGGGAACAATGGCGCGAAATCACTGGGCCCAGCGGGTTGGCCAGTTCCAGGATGGAGCGCAGGTTCAGCAGGAATCGGCATATCAGCTTGCACGTTGTACCACTGCTTTGGGATGTCATTCTCGGATAGGAGGAATTTTTTCTGATCAGACATTGGAGTCTCCACTCATTAGATATGTCGTAACTGGACTTATTCTTATCGAGAGTACATCGGAACAAAAAATCGTGCCACTGATACGTTCTATGATTTTAAAACGTAAGCATATGGCGTCTTTAGCTAGAAGCTCGTAATTCTTCAAACATGATTACTGCAGAGTTCACTCAAGTCATCAGGTAGATACAAAAAGGGGCTATGGCCACGCACGTGCTCCCCACTTCATTCCTTAGTGGATTTTCCTGTGCACAAAAGTGACTAATCGCTTCATTGGCCTAAGTTGCTTGCGGGTCTAGTGCAGGTGAGTACAGGGCCACTAGGTATTTTCTTTGCGCATGAACACAACTAGGTAAATACCTAGGGCGATCAGCGTGGCAGCCGCTCCGGCGCCGTACGTCCAATTGAACCCTAAGGTTGCCACCATAGGTAGAGCGATGATTGGACCGGTCCCGGACCCGATGTCTGCCCAAGTGGCATAGCGGCTTAGGATTGAGGTTCTGCGGCTCGCTGGAGCGAGATCGGCGATTGAAGCATTCAGAGATACGATCAGAGCAGTGCTAGCAAAGAAGACGAAGGTGAATGCGGGTATTGCCACCGCTAAGGTCGGCCAGAGTGCCACTCCAATCATAGATATCGCTGCGATTCCGAGCGAAGTCACAATGACGGCTTCCTTCCCCAAGCGGTCTGAGAGGTGACCAAACACTGGCCCAAGGCAGAGATCTCCTAACCAGCGAATTGCTACCAGCATCCCGCTTAAGGTGCCAATCCCAATGACAAAACCCAATACCATCGTTCCGTCGCCCGCGATGGTTCGAACGAAATACCCGGCGGTCGCGACAAAAATCCCCGCGACCACTAGCCATACAATTGAGGCTTCAAAATAGAGTACCCGTATGCGTCCAGGGCTGCGAATCTCATCTTTTGTAGAATTTTCGCTCCTGCTTTTCACTTCTGGAACGCCGAGATTCCCCCGGACTGAGGCGAACGGAATAAGGCCAAATGCCGTCAATGTAATTACGCCGTAAATCAAGAACACCTGGCGCCCCCCGATGTGGTCTGCCAATATCCCACCTGCCAATACGGCACATAGACTGCCTCCTCGAGAAAGGCTTTGCAGCATACCCATGAACCTACCGGTACTCTGTCCTTGAGCCGCATCGATTACCGCTAAGTACCCTCCGAGTCGCAGTATGGACCAGGCGATCCCCCACGCTGCGTGCGCCAGGAACAACGCCCAGAAGCCTACGAACAATCCGTAGGCCGAAGTCGTCAAAGCGGCTAGTAGGACAGAGAAGGCGAATGGGCGATAGAAGCCTAGCCGTTCATAGACTTTACTCGCCCAGTGATTGGACAAAATGCGTATATAGCGATTGATACCAAGGATTAGGCCCGCCCCTGTGGGCGTAACTGAGAACAACTCAAGTTGCGACGGTAGCAATACGTAGAGAGCTGAGTCTCCGAGTAGGCAAATAGCTGTTACCAACGCGACGATTACTACGGAACGAGGTGCTAGGGAGCGACCAGCTTTAGGGTTCTGAGAATTATCAGCCATAGGATGAGGATACTACTTGGTTAGCACTGTGGTTTGAGGGGACGCCACCACCATTGGCAACTATACGGCGACAGGGTTACGTGACATCGTGTTCAGGTGATGCTGGAGGAGACTCCGTAATTTCACCTCATAGCTTCTCGTTCATGACGTAGGACGAGCTGCTAGACCACTGCCTGAACCTGAACCTGCCTGGACGATTTGAAGCACTCGCGTATAAGCCACTTACGCTTCAACCTGGTTTGCTATGCGCTATATATGCTTGTCCTTGTTAGAACCCGTAGAACGCACTGGGGTTATTGTCTAGGATTTTGCTTGCAATGGCCGCTGAGACTTGACCTTCTTCTTGGAAAATCCTGAGCGCTTCAATCTCAGACGATTGATCAGTGTGGCCGTAGTCCGTGCCAATCATCAGATTATCCTCGCCCGCATAACGAACTAAGTACGCTATGTCGTCATCCGTCTGACAGGTCACCCAAACTCGATTCTCCCGGAGAAGCTCTCCGGGCACCGGAACGCGCCCGCGGCGAGCGGGGTAGCGGCGCACAAGATCGTTTACAAGGTATGGTATCCACTGGGCCGCCGCCTCAACGAAGCCGATTCGCAGTTTCGGGAACTGTTCTGGAATTCCTGCCAGGATCCACTGATGGCAGGCGGCGACTGAGGCGAGCCGCATGGAGCTGAATGGCGAACCACCAGCACCGTGGTTCAGCAGTCGCTCCATCTCCGGGTTTCCGTTACCGATATGCACAGTCACGGCAACGTCTAATTTACTCATCTCGTCATAGAGCGGGAAGAAATATGAATCGGTAAGGATTCCTTCCTCCTCTATTCCTCGCATGAACACTCCACAGGCTCCGTGTTTAACAGCCCACCGGAGCTCGGTAAGGGCTTCGTCCATCTGGCCTAAGGGCAGCACGCAAGCCCATTTGAGACGACCTTCCGATTGACGCCAGATATCGGCAAGCCATCGGTTGTATCCCTGGGCGAGTGCAAGCCGTGTCTCAGGTAGGTCCGTTAATTGGCGAAGGAAAATTGTTGGATAAAGCATCTGGTAATCGATCCCAAGCTCATCCATGTGCCGGAGCCGTGCGCCAACGTCCTCCATGTGCTTGGAAGCGTCAGGTGTGTCAACTTTCCGACCTGACGCTTGTGAGACCGCAGCCATGTCTGGAGAGACTCGACCAGGGTCCCATTCGTCTCGCTTGCCGATAGGTTGTCTCACCGTGCCGCGAATTTTCCCGTCGATGAGCCAATAAGGTTTAGAGCTGCCGGTAGCATCAGGTTGATTGACCACGATGGGCCTTAGATGCTGAAGTGAGGATGGAATGAAGTCCCAAGTCCGCTCTGTTTCCACTACATGGGCGTCTGAGTCGATGACTTTCATTTCAAATGCTCCTTATGTGCTTATTGAACTTTACCCGAGGTGGATTGCTAGGGATGATGAAGGTTTACGCCGTCCCTAGCAATATGAATACTAGAGGCCATAGAACCGAAGAGCATTTTTATACAAAATTGCTTCTTTGTCTGCACTGGTTAGTTCTTCGTTTTCAAGTAACTCATTGAGTTCCTCAACACACGAATCTTTGGTTACTTCGTGTGGGAAGTCAGAAGAATAGAGGAAAGGCTTGTTACCTAACTCTTTAACAGCGTAGGCAAGTGCAGGCTCGTCTCCTTCACAACCAATGAAGACCCTATCGGCATCAATCTGACGCTGCAGGTAATCGCTTACCTTTTCTCCTATTTTCGGCCCCAGCATATCGTCATCGCGCAATTGATATTCCATATGTGTAGCGTGTGAGGCTGTAAAACGTTCCCAACACATGAGAAACCATGCGATACCGCCTTCCATAAAGCCAACGCGCATATTGGGGAACCGTTCAAACACTCCATTAAAGGTCATCCCTGCGAGCGCATATGCCTGACCGAGTGGGTGCCCCAGTGCGTGAACCGGAGCGTAGACATTCATGTTGTCGAGCCCAATGCCGCTATGTGCACCGCCATGAACTGCAATCGCACAACCCAGCCGATTTGCCTCTTCATACACTCCCCAGTACATTTTGGACCCCAAGTGATCAGAGAGGCCGAACGACGGTAGCATCGCACCGACAAAGCCCAAGTCTTCGACAGCTCTTCTAAGTTCTTCTATTGCCGCCTCTGGCTCCTGCATCGGGATCAACGCCATGCCTTTGAATCGAGGGCTACGAGCCAGGTAAGTTGAGTGGAGCCAGTCGTTGTAAGCCCTTGCTACAGCGATTGACCAGTCTCTGCTAACAATCTTTCCAAAGCCAAGGCCCTTGGTTGGATAAAGCACAGTCGAGTCTATTCCTACTTCCCGTAGGAATACTTCCCATTCTGCAGGACCGACTAAAGCTGCTCCTCGATCCCGCCTCCCTGGCGTTTCGACGAAATGGCCACCATGTAAATGATCTAAAGCAGGGAAAAGAGACGCGTTGAGTAATCGGGCAGGGTTATCACGAAACTTCGGTGGCAGAAACTCAGATATTGCCGCCAAATCTTCATTGATGTGCCCATCGCCATCGACGATTCTTTCGAGATTCGTAGTCATGAGATTCCCCTCTTATGTTCCTGGCATTTATCTAACGATCAAGGCATTAGGACTGAGATACCGATTCTATGCTGCGCCCATGCTACCTCAGATGAAATAGGAGGGCGCCATGTTGGCCTCAATGGAAATACAGGTCAACTGGGTGAGATCGAAAGAGTGAAGAGTGAACACTCAATCCCGAACCCTAATTTCAGCGAAGCCTTAATGGCATTGAATGGGTAACGTGACATAGTGGGAGACCACGAGGGTATTGCTCTAGCTCTATCTTCATACATGTGGCGAATGGAACCGGCCCAAATACCACTCCTGTCCCGGCGTGCCCTGCCTGGGCGCAGCGATTGAGATGGGATGATTGAGTCACGCACGCACATGCGAAGCAAAAGACCGATGCACGCACCTTTAGAGCACTGCGCGGAGGTTACACATTCCATCCCAAAGGTTACTGTGGTAACACGGAATAGAATCTTGCTAATGCTGAATACGGAGAAGTGGTATGAGATTCAAGTGGAACAAGAGCAAATATTCAGACGATGAATGGAAAGCTAGGGTTGACCTCGCTGCTGCCTACAGGTTGACAGATCATTTTGGTATGACTGATCTGCTTTATAACCACATAACTTGCCGCGTTCCAGGAACTGAAGACGAATTTCTGATCAATGAATTTGGCTTAGGCTACGAGGAAATCAAAGCATCTAATTTAGTGAAAATCGACCTTGAGGGGAACATCCTCGAAGAAGGCCTTCATCGCATCAATTTTCCTGGGTATGTGATTCATTCAGCTGTTCACGCGGCACGCCATGACGTCGCATGCGTCATGCATGCACATACTACGTATGGAATGGCAGTCTCCGCACTTGAAGAGGGCCTTGTACCGTTGCAGCAAGACACGTACCAGTTCCACGATCGTGTGGCCTACCACGATTTTGAAGGACAGGCGCTTGAACTAAATGAACGAGAACGGCTCGTAACTGATCTTGGCGACAAGGATGCGATGATTCTAAAGAACCATGGATTGCTCACTGTTGGTCGGTCAGTCGCAGACACATGGGTCTCGATGTGGCAATTGGAAAAAGCCTGCCAGGTTCAAGTGATCGCGCAATCGACAGGACAAATGACCCACCAGGTATCTTCAGAAGTGATGGAAAAAGCATCTAGCGCACGTTCTTTCCGATACGAATCTATCGAATGGCCTTGGCTATTACGTACTCTCGAGGCTAAGGATCCCTCATACAAACAATAGCGGGCTAATGGAATGCTGAGTCATATGCTCATCACCTCGGGTACGTCCATAGGCACAGGGTGTCTTTACGATATGGATCAAGCTATGACTCAATCCATCAAGCAGCCCCATCGGGCATAACCCCTTGCTCTATCGCTTTGATTTGGAGCGCTAGGTATTTTGAATTGATACGGCATTGGGCGAAACTGCCAGCGATAAACCATAAGCCTGGCTGGCCGGTCTGGCCATACATGTTGCGCAACTCTAGAGTGTCCCCATAACCCCAGATTGGTCCGACCCGAGAGGCGATATCGTCGCCAAATAACTTGCTTACAAGATGTTCTTGTGGTTTGTACCCAGTAGCCAGAATAACGATATCAGCGTCAATTTTCTGGCCGTCCATCATCGTTATGCCACTGGAAGTAAAGCTGTCAATTTGATCGAACTGAATAAGGTCGATCTTGCCATCAATGAGCAGGTCCGAACAGCCGACATTGAAATAATAGCCCCCGCCACGGGTCAAGTATTTGAATTGCCATCCTGCGCCATCCTCGCCAAAATCAAGCCGGAATCCAATCTTGTCCAGCCCCTCAAGGAGCGCTTGGTCGGTATCACGTGCTTGTGCGGTAAAGAGAACATGCGCCTTTTTAGTTAACGGCATGGGCATCGACGTTGTGATGAAGTCGCATTCATCGGTGCTGCGCTTCTCGTCATAAAGCATATAAGGGATTTGCGCGCTGGGCTCGATATTAACGACCAAGCTCGAGCCACGCTGGATCATAGTAACGTGGGCCCCGCTCGAATGAAGATCTTGGGCAATGTCATGCCCACTGTTACCACAGCCAAGGACGAGGGCCTTTTTCCCTGACCAATCTTCGCCGTCATGATATTGGCTTGAGTGCACTACTGGTCCGCTAAATTTCGCGAGAGTATCAAGATGCGGAAGATTCGGAATGCCGCTAACACCGGTAGCCATAATCACATGGCGCGGTTCTAACTGACGCAAATGATCACTATGCTGGCGGATATCAACTTTCCAGCGGCTCGTACCAGAGTCATAAATGGCTGAGGTAACTTCACTAGAGGTCCAGAAGTTTAGCTCCATCACCGCGACATAGGACTCAAACCATAGCGCGAGCATGTCCTTTGGGATGTAGGTCGGCCAGGTTGATGGAAATGGCATATATGGAAGGTGATTGACGTGAAGTTGGTTATGCAGGGTGAGTGCGTGATATCGATTGCGCCAATTATCCCCAACGCGGCTGTTCTTATCGACGATTAATGTGTCGACGCCGAGCTGTGTGAGGCGAGCAGCAATGGACAGACCAGCGTGACCGCCGCCAACAATGAGAACGTCAGGATTATGTGAACTGTAATCGGCAGCGGCGTTTCGTTTGTCTAGCCAGTTTGGGCCGTGAAAATTGCGGGAATACGAATCATTTATTAATTGGTCCTGCTTGGTTTTTTCTTCAAAGCCAATTAACTCATCCATGGCGGTGAAAAAAGTCCAGGCGCGCCATACATCGGACGGGTTGTCGCCGGGCGTTAGTCGTAAAATCCCGCGGCAACGCGCCACGTCAATTTGGAATTCAAAAAAGGCCTCTACCGCATCAATACCTGCTCGCCTGACAATACGCGGTGGCGTTGCAGCTACGTCTATCTGCAGGGCGGTCATGCCAATGTCGATTGTGAGAGCACGTAGAGTACGGCGAATTGATTCATTGTGAGTTACGGTCTGCAGGCGCCAGCTTAGCGCCAGTGCGTCACGCCAATAACTATCAACCTGGAATAAATCTGCAAGAGTGCTGTCGACCTTGTCGCTTGGTTTACGACGGATCGCTTCGTTGAACCGGGCAAGCCAAGACTCCACGACGGCGATGCAATCTTGGTCATTCATTTTCATGAGGCTCCCGGCAAAATGAAATTGATATGTGGGCCGCTACTCTTGGCCGACAACATGCCTAGGTGCGGAAGCATAACGCCCGGAGACCCAAAACGTCATAGTGATCAGAGATCTCGAGTGCGTTGTCCTACATATAAAACAGACTGATGAGTGATAACCGACCAGTACCGCGATATGCTCAACAACTTATAGAAGACCGATATTTGCTTGCTATAAGAGATCGGCTAGCTTATCGACCTGCTCAATCTCCTCAACCCCAGGCCGAACGATGACTTCATCCATACCGATTGCTTCACAAGCCTTCAAGATTTCCCGGATGGCTGGAATATTGGAAGGAATATTGTTCCGCGAATCGGAGGCCGCGACGTTTGATGGCGCTTTATCGTTGCGTAGGCCAGGGCCTCGATAGTGGTAGTAATGATCAATACTTTGAGCCGTACGCTTAGCTTGTTCCTCACCAATCGCGCATGCCACGGTGCCTACGAACCGAGGTACACCCTCCCGACCTGCCTTTTCCCATTCAATTAAGACCTGATCGTAAATAGCCTTTGCCGTCTCCGCGCTGAACACTGCACCAGTCACATAGCCTGTACCCCACTGTGCAACCCTACGCAGAGCGGCTTGGACCCTGCCTCCAATGAGCACTTCAGGGCCAGCTTGCTGAACAGGCCGAGGCCCCATTGAAGGAACCCCTTCCAACGGTGCTTCTCCTGACCAAATGCGATGCATTATCGCTAACTGCTCATCGAAGCGTTTGCCGCGATTGCTCAAATCCGCACCTGCGGCGGCATAGTCGTCAGGCCGGCTTCCGACCGCCATACCCAGGGTTAGTCGCCCACCGGAGATGGCGTCCAATGTTGCAGCTTTCTTCGCAACTAGCCCTGCGCTGCGTAGCGGGGTTAGTAATACCGATGTCTGTATACGAATCCGTTCTGTGACGGCTGCAATGAGAGTCAAGGCAATTAGTGGATCATGGTTCGTATAAACCACTCGGTCCAAATGGGTGATTGTTGAAAACCCTGCCGCATCAGCTCTCCGGGCATATTCCTTTATGAAATCTGCCGAAAGCGTGTGAGGAGTTCCTGGGGTACCGATTCCGATGTTCATTGAATTGCCTCTGCCAATCGATCCATTTATTCAGGTCCTGTTAGCTGAATGCTTAGGAGCGTTTTGAAATGTGCTCGTCTGTTTGGCACGTCGGAATCTTACCAGTCTCCATGATTGATTTGAGAAGTGATTGAATTTCAGAAACCGAGAATCCTTCACTTCTCAAAGTAGAATGCCATCATGTCACTACAGAACGAGATAAATCGCTACGAGTTATTGACGCCGCGCTCACGTGCTAGTTGGGAAGAGGCACGGCTTTATATGCCAGGTGGGGATACCCGGACGTCTGTGTTCTGGCCTCCATATCCTTTGTTCTTTACACATGGGGAAGGCACTCAGATTTGGGATCAGGATGGAACCGCACGAACTGATTTCATCAACAATTTCACCTCGTTGCCACACGGCCACGCAGATGCTTCTGTGACAAAGGCAATCCAGGAGGCGGCAGGAAAGGGGGCAGCGTTCGGTGGCGCCAATGAATCGCAGGTGCGTTTGGCCAAGCTCCTTTGTGAGCGACTCCCATCTGTAGATCTCATGCGCTTTGCCAACTCAGGCACTGAAGCCACAATGAATTGTGTTCGTGCCGCTTACGCATTCACTGGTCGACGGAAAATTGCTAAGGCTGAGGGCGGTTACCACGGTACTCACGACGCTGTATCAATCAGCGTGAAGATGAGCCCCGACCTGTTAGGTGACGCTGCTGCTCCTTACTCCGTGGCTTCCACCGCAGGAATTTCAGACGCTGCAGTTCGCAATACGGTCGTCGTACCTTACAACGACATTGAGAACTCAAGACGCATCATCATAGAGAATGCGGCTGAATTAGCTGCCGTAATTATTGAGCCAATGCTCGGGTCGGCGGGGATGATTCCTGCAAGCTTGGAGTACCTCACGATGCTGCGTGATGTGACGCACCAGTATGGCATTCTGCTCGTATTCGACGAGGTGGTTAGCCTTCGCGTCGCAATGGGCGGGGCGCAAGAGCGCTACGGGGTTATGCCTGACCTCACCGCGCTGGGCAAGGTGATTGGAGGAGGATTGCCGGTGGGTGGATTTGGTGGCCGCGCCGACATTATGGAGCAGTTCGACCCCACCATGGGCCCTAAAGTGTCCCAAGCCGGAACATTCACAGGGAATCCAGTGACGATGGCGGCGGGCCTGGCCGCCATGGAGCAACTGACTTCTGAGAGCCTGATGCGCACCGAGATGCTACGAGATGCTCTGGCTGAAGGCATTTGCGAGGTTAGCGCGGAGTTCGATGTTCCTGTACAGGTGACTGGCTTGGGACCGTTCTACGCGATGCACTTCACGGATCATTCAATTAACAATTTTCGAGACGCTGTGAATGTTGATCAAGACTTCAAACGGCAGGTATTTCTTGGCCTTATGAATGAAGGAATTTTAGTTGCGTCCCACATGGTTGGCGCGCTATCCACGCCTATGACGGAGGGCGATGTTGAGTCGCATTTACACGCATTGCGGCAAGTCCTAGCGCGCCGCTTAAGTTAGTTGACCTCACGTAAGTCGTGCTCGCGCACTAGCGCCACCATCGAGTGGTCGTGAATACGAGTCCCATGTTGTTGTTCGCCACGAAGCTAGTGATAAGCAATCGCGAGAGGCATCACCTAATAAATAAAAGCGGTGGCTGAGTGCCTACCGGCGCGTGGATTACTTAGCCGCAGTAATCAGTTAGGGGATTGGCGCCTGCAGGCAGTTCAGACAAGACATTCTCAATTTCTAGTCCAAAAAACGTTGACCAACAGATTCCATAATCTATCGTCCCTTTCCAATCGGGCCAATCAGAAGCCACATAACTCGCTATGTTGTTCTTTTTTCGTAAATCGTAGACGCCAAAATCTAAATAGGTATTGGCTGCATGCCCAATGCCTTCAGAAAGGATTTCACCCACCTCAACAAGATGAACGTTTTGAGGGAGAAATGTAATTCGTGAATCGATTCCAACGGGAACCTCTTCGACAATAATCGCCCATCGGTTTGAAAGCCGTGCTAGATGGTCTAAGCGTATCAAGATGCCACATGGGTGAATGAACTCGAGCTTGATCTGTTCTTCGCTGCTTTCAATATAGCTTTCCAATCTGCGGCTCACTTGAGCTAGTGAAAAGCCCTCTGCAGGGAACCTGACCGTCACCCGGTCGTGAATAGAATTATCTGCCCTCAAAGCACCATGGCCAATATAAATCGTACCTCCCATACCAGTTCTTCCTGGACGCGCGAATTGAGTTATATGTTGAATTTCGATAGGGAAAGTAGTGAATAACTTTTCAAGCGGTCCGCAATCCGGAGAGTTGCCGGTTGATGACCATTCACCGTTCCTGTCCACCTGCCAGCGAACTCCACCTGAATTCTTTTGATCAGATGGGGTTGCAGTAGGTGCGGCTAATGCTGGTGAGCCGGACATTGATGAGGGCGTTAGAGTAGGTATCGTTTTCATTTGAGCGGAATTGAGAGTCGCAGTCGGCTGGGGGTCAGGCGTAGAGACAGGAACGACAGTTGGTTGCACTGCCGATGCCTCCGCAACCGCCGCGCTCACAGTTACCTGCATGTTGGGTGTGGGTGCAGTCGTCGGCGGAGATTCTGCTGCACAAGCAACGAACAGGGCTACGAAAGCCAATAACGCGAGACTCTTTCTCATTTCATTCCCTCGCGATATTCTCGGGATCGAGTGATACCCAAGGTAGATAAGCGCGCTAGAGGATACTGCCGCAAGCGTGGGGGCTGAGCAGGTGTACTAACCCCCAACGTTGGATTGCAGCAATGCCGTCCGTCATTAAATCATGATCTGGGTTCTGAAAGAATTTAACGTAACTACCCATTTGATATGAGATGCACCGTCTTTAACTGGGTGAAGGTCTCGAGGCCCATAAGCCCGCCGTCGACGCCTACGCCGCTGTCTTTTCTGAACCCAATCGGCGTACGCGGGAAGAAGCGCACGTGACTGTTCACGAAAACCCTACCGGCGTCCAAGCCTGTTGAGAACCAATGGGCACGGTCGATGTCACGGGTCCAGATCGCCGCGGTAAGCCCGTAGCTGACGCCGTTCGCAATTTCCATCGCCTGCTCCTCGGTCTCCCAAGTGATAGAGGAGACAACAGGACCGAAGATTTCTTCTTGCGCGATTGTCATGTCAGGCGAGACTTGATCAAATAGCGTCGGCGACAGATACGCGCCGTTAGCAAACTCCGTACCAGCTGGTGGAGTGCCACCCGTGACCAACCGCGCGCCCTGAGCCTTGCCTTTCTCAATGTACCCGAGCACACGCTCGCGATGTCGGTGTGTGACCAATGGGCCGATTTGCGTGTCCGTGTCCACGGGATTACCCGGCGCCAGCGCTTCCAACTTCGCTTTGAACTGCTCGATGAATTCGGCCTCGATTGAGCTATGCAGAAGCACTCGACTCGTCGAAACGCAAGACTGCCCCTGGCACATAGTTAGGTTCATTCCCTCGACGGCTGCTTGCACCGCACGCTCAAGGTCAGCGTCGGGGCAGACAATGAGCGGATTCTTACCCCCAAGTTCCATGACATACGTCTTGACCGCGTTCCGCGACCCAATTTCCATAATACTTCTGGCGGTGGGCGCGCTGCCCGTGAAATTGATCAGCCGGATGTCAGGGTGTGCCGCTATGGCGGAACCCGTGGTCGCGCCATCACCGCTGAGAATATTCACGACGCCCGGCGGGAATACTTCTGCACACAGTTCGGCGATGCGGAGCGAGCTCAGTGGCGCTTGGTCCGAGCCCTTGAATACCACTGTGTTGCCAACGCCCAGTGGCGCGATGATCTGCATCGTGAACAACGCCGGATGGTTGAAGGGCATTATGACACCCACAACACCGAAGGGTTCTCGCACGGTGTAATGCAGGTCGTTTGGTGTCGACGCCGGGATGGTTTGGCCTTTAAGCTCGAGGAGCAACGATGCCACGTCGTCGCACCGGCCCGCCGCCGCCATAAGGTCGACGCGCATCGCCCTAATTGGATTTCCGCCGTTCACGGAGTCGAGAAACGCAAGCTCTTCGCTGTGTTCGCGAAGAAGCACACCTAACTTTCGAAGAGCACCTGCCCTTGCCATCGGCCCAGCCATCCACCAGGCCTTGGCCGCTGCTTTGGCGGCGGCGGCGGCACGGTTGACGTCTTCTCGGCTGGCCAGCGGCACTGAGGCCAAAGATTCACCGCTAGAGGGGTTCGACACCTGAAAGCGCTCTCCGCTCTCCGCTTCGACGAGATCTCCGGCGATCAGCATTCGCCACGGACGGGTTGCAAGTTCCTGCTCAGCGATAGCCATTCCTACTGCCTCCTTCGCGTGGCGATGAGCCTCGCGGGTTTTCTGACTCGGATTTGTCTACGGCCGGGAGATCAGCTCGGCGGCCCCCACGCAGGATACACGGATTTGAATGCCCTAATAGACATGGAATACTGGGGCCTTATTGCGTTGCCCGAGTGTACGGAGGACAGAGGAGACTTCGGGAGCAATATGACGTTTGAGACACTGAGTGATTCTGACTTGCTCACCCTTTTTTGCATTCGGTGCTTCATATTGCTAGCGGTCCGCTGGTCGCAGCGAAGGCTGGCCTCGATCATGCGACGGAGCGTTGCGCTGGCCTGGCACCTCCACGAGCGAAATGAAGGGCGGGGAAACAGAATGGGGGTACAGAGGCCCGGCCAGTGGCGGCGGTCGTAAGTGCCGCGTGAGCTTATTGCTTGTGCGATGCAGTGCCTTTCGGAGCCCGCTCTATTGAGGGGCAACGAATATAGACAACGGATGACGACAGAAGTACGATTTGGAAAGCCAAAGGAGGCCTTCATGGCAAACATAGTGCGTGCGATTGGAGACCGCTCAATCCGAGCGTATATTGACCCTGAGCGCGGGACAGTCAGCCGTGAGCTATACGTCAATGACGATATCTTCGCTCAAGAGCTAGAGCAGATCTACCAGCGCTGTTGGCTGCTTCTTGGTCATGAGAGTCAAATTCCAAACCCTGGCGACTTTGTTGTCACTCGGATGGGTACGGAAGAGGTCCTTATGGTGCGGGATCGTAAGGATCACAAGATCCGCGCCTTCCTCAACTCCTGCCGCCATCGTGGGATGAAAGTGTGCCGTTACGACGAGGGCAATACCCTAGTGTTCACCTGTCCCTACCACGCGTGGACGTATGACACCAAAGGAAAGCTCGTAGGAGTTGGCTTTGGCAACTACGCCAACGCCTACACGGACACGCTTCCTACCGGTAGTGAAGAATGGGGTCTTGTTGAGGTTGGCCAGATTTGCAACTTCTACGGCTCCATCTGGGCTACCTGGGACCCGAAGGCACCCTCTTTCCAAGACTACCTCGGTCCCTTCGCCGAGAGTCTCCGCCACTGCCTTCAATCCTCCGACGGTGAGGACGCTGGGCTCGAATTCTTCACTCCCTTCCAGCGCCACCGTATTCCCACCAACTGGAAGGTTCCCGGATTCACGTCGGTTACGGACCTGACCCACACTGCCATGACACACCGTTCGGCCCAGGCCGCCGGCCTGCACGAAGATCGAGGTACTGGAAAAGAGACGGCTAAGCCCTTCCCACAGGAGAAGTATGCTATCGGGGACCATAACCTCGGGCATGGAGGCATGTGTACGTTCTACGATCAACTGGGTGTGCCTGACTATGCGAACGAATGGTTCGAGCCCGGCGTCGACGACTACTTCCGCGCGCAGACCGAGCGGAAGAAGCTCCTCATAGCCGACCGCATCATGCCCCCGCACGGATGGGGTGGCGGGCACTTTGCTATCTTCCCTGCAGTAATGGTTGACTCGTGGCGCATCCGCTACTATCACCCTCATGAGACTGGTATTACCGAGCGCTGGAGCCTTTTCGGCGTAGACAAGAACGCTCCTGACCATGTTAAGGATGCAGTCCGCCACTACGCAGAGCGCTTCAACGGCCCTGTCGGGTTTTTCGAGTCCGACGATATGGAGAATTGGAACTACGTCTTCCCAGCCAGTCAGGGCGCGACTGCACGAAAGTATGACTACTTCTACCGCAACGGCCTCGGCCATGGTAAGTACGACGATCGCCTGCCAGGCGTCGTCGTAAACGGTTCATACACGGAAGAGGCCCATCGCGCACGCTTCAGCCGTTGGCTCGCCTTCATGGAGGCCAAGAGTTGGGACGACTTGTACCCGCTCAATAAGAGCGCTAATCACAACATTTGGCCCGGAGTGGATGGTCAAGCGAGTGCAAAGGCGTAATGTCAGAGACATATAACATCAAAGGCCAAGATGGTATCCAAGTTTTCACTGACCTCCCGGAAGGCGCTCAGGTCACGCTCACCAATGGGGCGGTCGGCACCATCATCGGCAATCCTCGAGACGGAGCCTTCCTCGAAGTGACATACAGCGAACACCCGGATTCCTCACTCGTGGGTGCCGATGAATTCGTCTTTTTCAATCAAGTGGAGTCGGCAGCCAGTAAGTAACGGTGACGTCGAATGCGACAGGAGCGGATAGATGGTTAACGTTGGTGGGAAGCAAACAATGCTGGAGGACTTGATTCTTCAGCACGAGCTTGAGCAATTTTGCTACTTGGAGGCACGCCTCCTCGACGAGCGCAGGCTCACTGAATGGCTGGATCTCCTCAGCGAGGACCTCGACTATTGGATGCCCATGCGCCGTAACATAAAGTTCGGCGACTGGGACAAGGAATTCACGGACCACCACAAGGAGATCAACTGGTTCGACGAGACCAAAGACATCATCGCTGGACGCATTCGCCAGATAAACACCGGTGTTCACTGGCCTGAGGAGCCCGTCTCCCGTTTCGAACACCTCATCACTAACATTGAGGTGGTCAGTGAGGATGCCGATGGCATCCGAGTCAACAGCAAGTTCCACGTCTATCAGAACCGACTCCAGGACGAAATAAATCAATGGGTCGGTCGACGGGAAGATCTCCTTCGCCGCGACCCCGACACCAAATTCAAGGTCGTCAAACGGAAGATAATCCTCGCTCAGAACGTTATGCTTCCGAAGGTGGTCAACACTTTTTTCTAGTAGGCCGCTGGCTCACAACTTCTAGATTGGAAGACCCGAAGAAGCGGTAGATGGACGACCTATTCATGAGGGCTTGTGGAGTTGGTATGACCGCACGTATCGAGTGGAGAACCAAAGGCGCTGGCGACGACGGCTTGTTGTTCGTCGGTGACTACGGTGAAGCTGACGACACCGTCCTCAAGGCGTGGGACGGGGACGCCGCGCAGATCGCTGATTTCCTCAACGACATGGAAGGCCTCGACACCGTATTCACCGGCCTGGAGACTGACGTTGATCAGCGTGACCCCCAGCAATGGGGAGAGCTTGTTATGGTTCGTTCGCCTGAGGGTGATGTTCTGTACATTAACCCAGAACGATATTGGGATGCGATCTACTACTGGTTCCGTTCCCACGGTAATGACCCGCACAACGCGACTCGGCGCGAGTAGTCGCTGGCGTCCACGTCTGAGTAACGCAGCCGCAACTCCTATGAATCTGTGAGCAGCCTCTATCGAGAGTCTGCAAAACATCATAGCGATGTTCTACACCTGGAGCGTCGGTCTGATTCCTGAACCGACGGTATTACCTATACATCGCCTGTATGTCCCGCCATTAAAAAAGGAGAGGCCCTGCGGTCAAGGCCCCTGCCATAGAGTGGTTCTAACCCGCATACCTTTGAAGGACGTAAAACCACACGTAAACCCACACGCCAACCATAGCCAAAATTCCGAACACGATAAATTTTCCACCGCTCATCCGTAACTCCTAACTCAGAACGGCGAAGAGGCCCGTCACTGCACGTGAGGATACGCCCGCAGACCCCAAAACGTCACAGCCATAAGAAATCGCGAGTGGGGTCTACCCATCTGTATAAGCGCGGCCAGGTGTGGGCACTCTTCTATAGATAGATTCGGCATTAGGCATCGGACGGCCCCTTGCATTCACTGGACAGGAAGTTAGTGAACTCGTTGGCGATCTGCTGATCGGCGAAGTGTGCCTGGATGAACGATTGGCGTACATCAGGAGGGAGCTGCTGCACGGTGACATAGTCGTAGGCGGACAGCAGATCTACGCGGTCATAGACGATTTGGAGGTAAACAGCGGCATGGGATGCGAATTGAGGAGGGGCGGCTGTCACTAATTGCTCCGTCAGGGACACTCTCGTATCCCATCCCTCTTTAGTGGACAGGGAACTGGAGTCGGCCCCCCATGCTTCTATTCCTCTCCATACATCGCAGTGAGGTCTGTTATTGAGGCAGGAGCAGCGTTGGCACCGGAACAACCGGCCAGTACC
>CALGTL010000122.1 GCA_937901475.1 uncultured Dehalococcoidia bacterium | reverse complement strand
CAGCGAGCCTGTTATTTTATGATTGCCGCCGCTGCTTCTTCTAGAGTGTCTACAAGGGTAAGTTCCAAGTTGGAGTCTGCGAGAATTTGCTTGCCTTCCTCTACGTTGGTACCAAGCAGGCGAACAATCAGCGGGGGGCGTCTGTCAGCCTTGGCGTATGCATCAACCAGACCGCGCGCTGCTATATCGCAGCGAAGGATTCCGCCGAAGATGTTGACCAGAACCTTCGTCACATTGGAATCAGACAGCATAAGAAGGATTGCGTGGGAGATTTTCTCTTCCCCAGCCCCGCCCCCGACATCCAAGAAATTAGCGGGCTCAGCGCCTGCGAACTTCACTGTATCCATTGTTGCCATGGCGAGACCGGCGCCGTTGACCATGCATCCGACGTTACCATCTAGCTTCACGTACGCGATGTCGGCCTCGGATGCCTGAACCTCGAGCGAGTCCTCTTGGGAGGTATCTCGGAGCCCTGCCATCATCTTGTGGCGAAACATGGCGTCGTCGTCAATGCTTACCTTAGCGTCTAGGGCTAGCATTTTTCCGTCCTTGGTCAGCACCAAAGGATTGATTTCAATCATTGATGAGTCACTGTCCATGTACGCACGGTAGCAAGCGTCCACGAGCGTAACGAAAGGGCGTACCTGGTCGGCAGGCAGATTTAGGGCACCGGCAATCTTACGGCCCTGGTAGGGCTGGAAGCCGATTGCAGGGTCAATGGGCTCTGTGAAGACCTTTTCTGGTTCATTCTGAGCGACCTCTTCAATCTCCATCCCACCTTCGGACGATGCAATGACCACCGGTCGCTTGCGACCTCCATCAGTGGTGATGCTGATGTAAATCTCTCGCTCGATGTCCATGGTCTGCTCACATAGAACCTTATGGACAGGTGCACCGGCTGGGCCGGTCTGGAAAGTAACAAGAGTGGTGCCGATCAGTGAATCGGCGAAAGCCCCTGCTTCTTCAGGGCTCGTGACGACTTTGACACCCCCTGCCTTGCCGCGTCCTCCTGCATGGACCTGGGCCTTAACTACGGAGGTGCCTCCTAGGTTCTTGGTGGCTTCGATGGCCTCCGCGGCGTTAGATGCGACTGAGCCTTCGGGCACTGGCACGCCGAATTCGGCCAGGAGTGCCTTAGCCTGGTATTCGTGTAGCTTCATTCACTGACTCCTTGAGCGTTCGGGGAGTTTTCGGAAAAGGGGCGCTTTGCGCCTGACGGCAAATGATATCAGACGAACATCACACCCGGCTGTGGAGCGCGGTCTATTCGCTACTAAGCGGCTATACTGCGCCGCGATTCAAGGATCCCAGTCATCGACCAATCGATTTGAGGAGGCAAGCTATGCAGGTGGAACTGACAAGTACAACAACGAGCGACGGGATCAAGCTGCACGGTATATTTCTTGAACCCAAGAAGCGTAGGACGGATCTAATTATCGATTGTATGGTGATGATTCACGGTTCAGGCGCAAATTTTTACGCGTCGCCATCTAATCCTCGTGCAGAAAAATTCAGAGACATGGGTATCCCGGTAGCATTGTTCAACATGCGAGGCCATGACGTAATCGCTGGCCATTCTGGCGACCACAAGGTCGGTAACGCCTGGGAGATGCTGAGCGAAACTCATTTGGACCAGCTGGCAATCCTTGATTGGCTCGAGGCCCGCGGCTACAAACGTGCCGGATTAATGGGCTCCAGCCTTGGCGCGGTTAGGGTCGTGGTTGGTCAGGCCAAGAATCAAGACTCGCGAGTTGCGGCGGTTATCTCGCTGGCACCACTCCGCTTTTCTCATGAGTACTACTCTCAGTGTGATATGAAGGATATGCACCTTGGCTATTACGAGGAGGCAAAGCGCTTGGCGGCCGAGGGAAAAGGGGACACCATCATGGAGTGCGATTTCCCTAACCCCGGCGCGCACTTCTCGGCTAACGTTTACCTCGACCGCCACTGCTCTGAGCACTACAACATGTGCGCTAGCATCACGGATACTTTGAACGTACCGCTGTTCATCGGAACAGGTTCGACAGAGACCCACCCCCGGATGCTCAATGCCGGACGTGACATGTACGAGCTGGCGAAGAACAACGCTGCTGGGGTGAAATGGGTGCATGTCGAAGGCGGCGACCATGGATTACAGAACAAGGACGACGAATTAATGGCGGCGCTGCTTGATTTCCTTGGGACGAAGCAGCGCGCAGCGGTCTAGGATGAGTTCGAACGGTCAACCTGAAGTACATAAGCGGAAAGGCCATCAGGTAATTACCCCTACCGCATGTTACCGAGGACTGGAGGCTATAAGTTGAGTCCTTCCGCTGCGGAGTTTAGGCGCGCTTGGGGGAAATTCCCCACAGGCGTGAGCCTCATAACCACGCGTACCCAAGAGGGTGCGCCATACGGCACCACTGCAAACGCGGTATCGTCTGTTTCGCTGGATCCGCTCATTGTGCACCTGAGTATGGCTAAAACAGGAATGACCTGCGCGAATATCATTCGTGACGGGCGATTCGGTATCAACTTTCTAAGGGAAGAAGATGCTGAACTTGCGCTGTTCTTTGCGAAGGCATCAGGCGAGGACCGTGAAAAAGTGCCTTCTGACCACACGACCTTCGCTAGCGGCACCATTGCGCTGAACGATGCCCTCGTCACTATGGACTGCAAGGTTGTGCAGCAGGTCAGGGCGGGTGACCACATCGTGTTCATCGCGGAGGTCAATGACCTTGAGGTGCGCGAGGGGCGCCCGTTGGTGTTCTATGAGGGAGGCTTCGCCGGAGTTGCAAAAGACTGAATAGCGCCACAGGGGCGTACGGACGCTCTCCGTGGCCATTCGCCGCGCTGCGCCCACGTCACCTGGTTAGCGTGGGTATCATAATCACGCTAGCGTGTACCCGGCTCCAAGCAGCGATCTCCTTCGGTGTGGACTGTGCACAATTCAGCGTGCTCAGTCAAATTCCCAGTAGGCGAAACCCGCACCGCAAGGGGACGAATAGATTGGCACGTAGTCAATTATGGTCCCAGGTGTGCCATCGGCGACGGCAGCAGCAGCAATCCAGTTGCGCGTCTCGCCCGTTCCGCTGCCGATGCCGTTGTACATACCTGTTCCGCCGTCGACCCATGTGGCATTTGCATATTCATCAATCGGGTTTTCGAGGAAGCGGTCGAAATGGTCGGCAAACGCCTTTGCATCACCGGACTTTACGCAATTCAGACTCTCCTGGTCGAACTCCTCGTTGAGGTAGGACTCAGGGTTGCCCGGCGTGTGCCAAAGGCCGCCAGAGCCGAAGACTGCAACCCGAAGATCGCTGTCGGATTTCTCAATGATATCTCGCACTGCTCGACCCAAGTTGTAAACACGATTGGCGCTAGGCTGGGGACCATAGAAGCAGTTGATGTAGAAGGGGATTGTTGGAATGTTGAAATCCGGAACGATATTACTCATGGGACGTAGGAAGGCGTGGCCGATTCCGTGCTCCTTGTTCGCCTCTTCAGTCATGAACGAGAGATCGAAATCGCGCCGGACGAGTCCCACTGCAACCTCTTTCGCAAAAGCGGCATTCGCCGGCACCTTCACCCATGTGTCAGCTGTCTTTTCAGTGAATCCCTTTCGAGCACCAGGGACGAAGCCCTGGCGGGCAAAAGTTTTGTACCCCTCGTAGTTCTCACCGACGAAGATAGCGAAGCCGGGGAAGTTAGAAAACTCGAACTGCTCAAGTTGGTCATCCCCGAAGCAAAGAATTACATCAGGTTTGGCCTCTTCCATTTTCCGTTTGAGGACATCGAAGGCAACCCGGGTTCGATCCCATAGTGCTTGGTTTTCTTCTTCAGTTGTCCATGGATTACGCTCCGAGGTGGGGCGTGCGTTTCGGATGACATTCCATTTTGCAGGCTCTGTAAAAAGGAATGGCGTGTGTGAGCACGCTTCAACTAGTACTAGTTTTGCCATGATTCCCCTCCTGTAGTGGTACTAAATAATGCGCTAGCCACCGTGAGCTAGGCATCAACCATGCGCCGATAGGTTTCCCAGGCCGCACCGCCGCCTGCCGCGCCGGTGCGCCTGCCCGCAGACTTAAACACAGCTAAGTCTTCGTCAGAAATTGGGCGCGGCTCGCCGATGAGACGCGCCTTGTAATTCATTTCTGCAATTTCATTTAAGAGAATAACATTCAGGCCTGCGCCCTCTGGGTCTGGCCCAACAGAAGTGACACCGTGCCCGCGCATCATGATGATTTCTTTGTCTTCGATTGCGTTTGCCAATTCTTCACCGAGCTCATTGTTGCTAACTAGGACGCTCTTGTCATACGTGGGGACTCCATCCAAGAGGAGGTGCAAACTTCCCGGATCGTAAGCGCCATAGATTGGCAGTAGAGGCTTGCCAACTACTGTGAAAGCCACAATCGTCGGAGGGTGGATGTGGATCACGCTATTGATTTCAGGTCGCTTCTTATACATCCACGTGTGGATGTATATCTCCCGTGGCGACGCGAGTCCTTCAGGTAATCCAACGATGTTGCCTTCCATATCAGCCTCAACGATGTCATCGGCGGTGGTGTACCGCACCCCCGATTCGCCCGGGCCGCGCGCCTTTATCAGTAAATGATCAGTCCCGGGTATGCGTGCGCTCACATGGCCAGCAGGCTCTCTCGTCAAGTTCATGCGTGCTAGCACTCGACATGCCTGCGCAATGCGCTCCTTCAAACCCTGAATCTCAACCTTGGTCGCCATGGCCCCTCCTTGGGTTGCGCACCTCCTACGGGTCGCGGGCGGATTCTACGCCAAGGGAGACGGCTCTGCTGCTTCGGGCATTATCGACAGCGCTGCTTCTGCCGTCGTCGGATAGGGGTTAGACTGTCCGCGTGGAGAGATGCCGGAGTGGTTGAACGGACACGTCTTGAAAACGTGCAGGGCTAAAACCCTCGCGGGTTCGAATCCCGCTCTCTCCGCCACCTACCTAAATTAAGAATGCCCTGCCGGGAGGCAGGGCATTCTTTTTCAATCTGAGCATGCAGGCGAGCGCGCTGGCATACATGCCAGTTTTTATTCCGCCAAGTGATTTTTAACGGCAAAGAGACTCCCACCTGGAAGTCTCTTTGCCATTGAGTACGGCTAGGGAGCAAGCTACCTGTTCAGGCCAGGCCTGATCAACTCCGCAACGGGCAAAACCAGCTGCTGCGTGATTTCCTTGTCGGTTAGCCCTAATTCTGTTCCCTGCTTGAATAACGCGTCTAGCATCTCTGCGGCGGAAGGAATTTCACTAGACCCTGACGTGGACAATTGATCTCGGAGCTGCTCTGTCATAGCGCGGATGCGCTCTGCGAATGCATCGGTCGTGTTCGCCGTGTCCATTGAGACACCTCCTGTGGCCGGTGATGCTAACTATACTTCGGGCTCTCTGTGAATAGGTTTAGGCACCGTTTCAAGTGGGGTAATGTTTAATTTAAACACGCACGAAACCAGCCCCTTCCGAGAAGAGAGGACTAGCCTGGTGCGTTCGCTCAATAATTCATCAACCAGGCTTTCACCGTTCGCCTCACCGCCGGAAACGCCTAACTGCCCAGACGATGCCCCACAGTAACACTGCTTCAGCCATGGTCATTGAGCCGATTACAAACGTGATGTCTGACCAGAACGCGTTGGGGAAGACCTGAACGAGGTAGTCAGTCGTGGTGCTGAAGGTGAAATTCCCACCGGGGAATCCGATGTAATGGAATAGGAGAAACACCTGCTGGAATGCGAGCACACTCGCTACCCCGATGGTGGCGATAGCCGCTGCCGCGATGATTGAGCCTCGGCTCAGCCATAACCCAATCATGTCGAAACCAGACCGCCTACGCCTGTACCAGGCGGCAGCGATGGACGTGGCAAGTACCAATCCTGAAATTACCTGTACACGGTATGTTTTCGCGAAAAGCTGCTTGACATCGGCCATGTGTGAGGCTTCGTCGCTGCCGAAGAGGCTTATGGGTGCACCATGGATCTCTGCAACCACCACTAGGGGCTCGGTGTCGTTGCCGAAGTAATCCTGGATAGTAGCGCCAACCTTGCGTAACTCGATCATGGTTATCCCTGTTCGCTCGGGGACATGATTGCGTTCGAAGAGGTGCTCGTAAAGCCAGAGAGAATTAGCCGTTGTTCGGACGTTAGTCGCGACTAGAAGCAGCACTAATGCTACTGCCGCAACCCAACCTACTATTCCCCAAATTGTCGGCATGCGTTAGTAACCCTTCGCTCTTCAGCGGATAATCGACTGGTTTGCCACCCATCGTGCCTGGCATCAAGCACAGGTGTCTAGCCTAGACGGCTTATAATCTGAACACTCTACAGGAGGAGTGTTGTGCTTTGACAATGCCTGAGAAAGATAGCGCCGGCTTTGGCGCGCTACTCGCGACTATGCGCGCGCTACGGGACCCAATTTCTGGATGCCCATGGGATCTAGTGCAAACGCACGAAACCATGCGGGGCGCGTTGCTTGAGGAAACCTACGAGGCACTTGAGGCTTTGGCCTCTGGAGACGTGGCGGCACTGGTGGAGGAGCTTGGTGACCTCCTTCTTCAAGTGGTGCTCAGCGCACAGATTGGCGCCGACGCAGGCACTTTCAATATCGGGGATGTTGTTGACTCCCTTAATCGGAAATTGGTGCGCCGCCACCCGCATGTTTTCGACGATGCGCAAGCCGAGACAGCGGCCGAAGGCATAGGGCAATGGGAACGAATGAAGGCGGTTGAGCGCGAAGACAAAGGACAGCCGGATAAATCGATGCTTGATGGAGTCCCCAAATCGATGCCTGCGCTCGCCTATGGCAACGCCGTGCTGGGGCGAGCAAGGCGCGCTGGTTTCGACTGGGAGAACCCTGACGAAATTTTCGACAAGATTGGCGAGGAGCTGCGTGAGCTTGCGGCCGAGGAGTCGCAGGCTCGCAGGGAGGAAGAATTTGGGGACGTGCTATTGGCGGCAGTGGGTGCGGCTGTGCGCATGGGCATCGATCCGGAGCAAGCGCTGAGCGGCGCGAACGCGCGCTTTTATGGCCGGTTTACTTTTGTTGAGCGGGCTGTGCGAGTGCGAGGCAAAACCATTGCAGAATTGTCCGCAGGCGAGAAATTGGGACTGTGGGACGCGGCAAAAAACGCTCCTTCCAAGCGGGAGCTAGAAATGTGAGGCAGGAAACGAGAAACGAGAGAAGGACGATAAGGATTGAGCGATTTGCTAATATGTGAACCGACGCAGCTTAAATGCTGTTGAAAACCCTGATGATGAGGTAGAAGAACGCATGCGCAATATTCGACGCATGACCTTGGTTGTGTTGGCCTTGATGCTGAGCACGCTTGCTCTTGCGGGCCCTGCATTTGCACAGAGCCCCGCTGACATAGCGCTTGACTCACCGATTCGCTCGCTCTTGCTGGCTCCGTCTGAGACGCGAATTGACCTGGATATCGATTTGTTCAATTACGCTGATGCGCGGCGAATTGTGAAACTGGAACTAGTCGACCGCCCTGCGGACTGGGATATCGATATCTGGAACGCGTTTTTCGACTTTCGTATTTCAGAGTTAGTAGTTGAGCCGATTGAATTCACATCAGGGCAGCGTCCGCGAATGAGAATTCGCTTTCCTGAGGTGCGTCCTGAGCCTGGAGATTACTCGTTCACGCTAATTATCACGGATGCAGTGGACAGCGGGATTGAGTATGACCGCGCAACGTTCACCATCGGTGTTCCTGAAGGGCTGCAAGAAGACCCCGGGGCAGTGGAGGTAACCAGTGACTTCCCAGTACTGCGTGGCCCGGCCAATACTTCTTACGAGTTCGAAATTGTCATCAAGAACGATACGCTAGAAGATCATTCTTTCGAATTGACAGGCGATGTCGTGGATAAAGACTCCCAAATCCTGCAGGGTTGGGACGTCGGCTTCACGCCTGCGTTTGGGGAGCAGAAGCTTATCTCAACAGTGGCGGTTCGCGCAGCCGTCGATGATCGAGTGAACGTGCAAGTGACCCCTCCGCTGTTCGCCGCCCCCGGCGACTATTTCATTCCTGTGAATGTAGAAAGCGCTGACGATAGCGTGAAAGACGGAATGGTCTTGGTTCTCGAAATCACAGGCAAAGGGGAAGTGCTTATCTCGACGCAGTCGGGTCGGCTGAGCATGGATGCAACTGCAGGCGAGCCGGCAACGAACACGGTGCGGTTGACCAACTTTGGTACGGGTGACCTTGCGAACGTTGAGCTCAACGCAGATGCCCCTCCACAATGGGAGGTGGATTTCGAGATTAAAACGATCGAGGCATTGCCCGTAAATAACCAGATTGACGTCGTGGTGACTATTACAGCCCCGAACGATGCGATCCCTGGTGATTACGAATTAGTACTCCGAGGGCGGAGCGCGAATGCCACAGACACAGTGGTGTTACGAGTCACGGTTTCGCAATCTACGATTTGGGGTTGGCTTGGCATCGTACTGGTGATTGCTGTACTTGGTGCACTGATAGGTCTCTTCTGGAGGCTTGGTCGCCGATGAGCGAACTGCTGGTCGAAGCCGCCGGCCTGGTTAAGGCGTACGGTGATTTTCTAGCGGTGGATGGACTGGATCTCCGGCTGAGTGAAGGGGAGGTTTACGGATTCCTTGGCCCGAACGGATCAGGGAAAAGCACGACCATCCTCATGATGCTAGGGCTTACTGAGCCAACAGCGGGCGTCGTCAGCGTCGTTGGTCATGACCCTATGCGCGAGCCCTTGGAGGTCAAACGCCAGGTCGGGTATCTGCCGGAGTCAGTCGGCTTCTATGGAGACATGACAGGCCGCCAGAACTTACTGTACACCGCAGATCTCAACAACATGCGATTGGGCGATGCCAAGGAGAGGATTGACGAGCTACTTGGCATGGTGGATCTCACGGAAGCAATGAACCAACAGGTCGGCCAATACTCGCGGGGCATGCGCCAGCGCCTTGGCCTCGCAGATGTGCTGCTGAAGCGTCCTCGGGTAATTATCTTGGATGATCCTACTTTGGGGTTGGATCCAACGGGTATTCAATGGTTGCTGGGGATTATTGAAGAACTAAGCACCAGGCAAGGCATCTCGGTGTTCCTATCATCACATCAACTTCACGAAGTGCAGCAGGTATGCCACCGAGTCGGCATCATGTCCCACGGGAAGATTGTCTTGGAAGGCACTGTTGCGGAACTCACAGAGCAAACTGCTTCTGGTGGATTCGGACTTGTTCTCGAAGTTCTAGGCGGTGATGACGGATTGATGGCGACATTACAAGCGCTGCCATCAGTGAAAACATGCAACCGTGTTGGCAACGAGATAGTCGTGCAGAGCGGTGCTGATGTGAGAGCACAGGCTACCGCCGCTGTGATTGCAAGCGGAGCCTCTCTGCTCGGAGCCTCATCAGAGAACCGTACACTGGAAGAGATCTACCTACGCTATTTCGCCGGGCAGGAGAGTTAGCCCGTGAGAGCAATTTTTTGGAAAGAACTGAGCGATCACTTCGGCAAGAAGCGCTTCAACCTCATGTTGGGCTTGGTTCTAGTAGGGGTCGCTTGGGCGGCGTTTATAGATAAAGATGCCGTTGTCTCCGGAGGGACCGGTTCGTTCTACCTAGACTTGTTCACCACGACGGATGGCGTCCCTCTTTCGTTATTGTCGTTTTTAAGCTTTTTCGGTCCGATTATCGGAATCACGCTGGGGTTTGATTCGATCAACAGCGAGCGCACGCAAGGGACGCTCTCTCGCATTCTTGCCCAGCCTGTATACCGTGATGCGGTATACAACGGGAAATTTCTTGCGGGCCTATTCACGTTGACGATAGTGGTGTTCAGCTTGGGTATCGCCGCCGTTGGTGTAGCTATGGCCAGGTACGGCCTTCCTCCCAGCGGTGACGAGACACTCCGTCTCATAGGATTCGGCTCCGTCACCATCGCATACTTGGCATTCTGGCTCGCCTTGTCCATGGCGGCGTCCATATTTCTGCGGAATGCGGTGGCATCAGCGTTGGTGTCTATTGGAGTTTGGATTAGTATCAGCTTCTTTATCGTTTTTGCGGCGACCGCCGTCGCTGATCGCATGGTGCCCGATGTACAGGACCTAGCCGACCAAGCTCGGCACACCAATGTGCAACTCTGGGTGGGCCGAGTGTCGCCTGAGCGTCTATTCTCTGAGGCAACCGGTACACTTCTCGATCCGATTGGTGGCCGCATTCTCAATCCGCTTGGCGTCGCGCCAGAGCGATTGCAAGGATTGCTGATGTCGCCGGTTTCGGCCGGACAGAGCCTGCAACTCGTATGGCCGCATATAGTAGTGCTTCTGGCGATGATCGCTTCGCTTATTGGTGTCTCATACGTCCGTTTCATGCGCGAAGAGGTTCGGTCCTAGCAGCTGACGGTGAATCCGATTCGGTTCTCTAAAGATCGAAACAGCGAGCCGCGTTGTCCCACATTAGCTTGCGGCGAACTTCATCACTGAGAGGCCAACTGTCCACTGTCTTTACTGAGATGGGGAACCGTGACTCTGCATGAGGGTAATCGGAGCCAAACATCAGGATATGGTCCCCCAGAATCTCCGAAACCATACGAACCATTTCTGGCCCTTCATGGAGAACCACGGCACAGAAGAATCGGCCGTCGGTCATATATTGAGTCATCGATCGCTGGAGGTTTTCTGCGACGTATCCCATGTAAACGACTTGATCCTCCATCCTTTTCGCCCAGAAAGGGAGCCAGCCAAATCCACATTCCATCACCGCGTATTTCAGATTGGGGTACTTGTCGAAAAGCCCCGAACCGAAGAAGGCCGCGACTGACCGCATTGCGCCCCACGGGTGCCCGGCTGTTCTACCGATGAATGGGTTCTGCCAAAGGTCGCGGTAACCGGGGTACCCCGTGGCGAATGAATGATGGCAGACAGCCAGCCCTGCATCGTCGACTGCCGCCCACAATGGATGCAAGTCAGGGTGGTCGATGGGGTAGTCCAATGGGAGGTCTAGGTAGATGCCCTTGGCCCATTTTTTCCCGCCCCACTCCTTTACCTCCGCAACCGACGCGAGGATATCGCGAGCGGTGGTGAAGATCATGGAGTAGAGTCGTTCAGAGTGCTGGGTGCAGCTGTGATCTAGGAACCGATTCAGTGCTTGAATGAAAGCGACATCCACGGTCGGGTCGTTGTGCCCGGTGAAGGCGCTAGGCACAAGAATTTGGGCGTCGACTCCCTCTTCGTCCATTTCAGCGACTCGTATGTCGAGTAATTGATCCTCGACACCGAGCGTTGGATAGCGCTCGCCCATGAAGGTCTGGAAATGCCGGTCCTCTTTTTCGCGAGGCCCTGCCTCACCGAGGTGTCGCGGCTTCGCAGAGCCCCAGCCCCCAGCCCGAGAAAAGCGGTACCAGTGTCGGTAGGGCGGGTCGATTGCTTGCCCTGCCCTGCCGGTAGTAACCGGCGATTTAAATTCTTCAAGCTCGGGTAGCCGAGCGGTCATCGCCTTGTCTAAGAACTGGACAATACTCTCAGCGGCCGGCT
>CALGTL010000121.1 GCA_937901475.1 uncultured Dehalococcoidia bacterium | reverse complement strand
GCGAGCTATATGCTCGGGTTGTTCTAGTAGTGCGTCGAAGAATTCTTTAGGAGGCTCTTTCGAGGAGCTAGGCTCGCTTGAATGCGAAGTTCCACTTGGATCACTCGAGGAAGATGTAGCTAGTACAGCTTGCTCCGTGATTGATTCGGATGAATCGACTTCTTCTCGATCAGATTCTGAATCGGAGAATGTCAATAGGTTTGTCAACATGGCACTGAGGCCAACATGTTCTACCTGGAAAGATGACAGGGATTCTCTGTCTTTATCCTTCTTGCTTTTCTTTCTAGAAGCTTTTCCGCGATGTTTTCTATCGCTTCGATCTGAATTGTCGTGGTGGGAAGAGTTGGATTTTTCCAGTTTTCTCTTTTGCCTCCAACTTTTGAACTCCTCTCGCCATGGAGGGTCCGTAGTGATTGTCCTAGGTGCCGTGGGTTCGGAATGCTTGGCTTTGGAGCTCGAACGATCCCTTCTTTGAGGTGATCTAGAACGGTCCTTATGCCTTGGCTCTTCCGGGCTCCTCGATCTCGAGGGCCTATGTCTCTCACGGTCATGCTTAGACGGGAGGGTTTTCCTACCTCGTTCTAAAGCACGCTTGCGGCGGTATGTCTTATGTTGACTTGCTCGCACGTCTAGGTCACTATCAGATGAGCTATCATCGCTAGCGGATGCGCTATCATTCCATTCACCTTTTTCGGACTCTGAGGAGTCTTGGTGATGTGATGGCCTTCTACGTTCTACTACTACGTTTTCCACGCGTAGTGAATCATCCGATGAGGAGATGTAATCGTCGGTATCACTGGTAGCATTTCCAGTTCCTTCATCAGCGAATTTATCGATGGTACGCGCACGCTTTCGGCGCTCGTCATCGGATTCTGAGGATGAGGTATTATCATCGTACGATTTACTTTCTCGTCTTGCCGTGGAATTGTCGCGCTTTCGCTCTCGATCTTTTCCTTTATGAGACTTTGTTAGCTCACTACGGTCTTTCTTTGATACGGGGCTCTTCCGATGGCCAACTTCCTTTTTGGAGGTGTGGTCTCGGGTACCGCTTTGGTTAGCCCATCGATCTAGTCGATCGTTCAATCCGTCATCTTCAGATGATGAGTGAGTGCTAGCTTTGCTTGGACTTGCCAAGGTAGCTTTAGACTTCTTCTCAATTCTTTCTGAAAACTCAGATGGTTGCATGGCGGCATTATGCTCAGCTCGTGCTTCTTGCGTATCATCCTCCATTGCGGCTATTTGTATAGCTACACCCGTACTCGGGCGGCTCCTAGGAGCGGCTGAGGATTCGGTCCGTTTTACGGACGTTCCTTCTAGCTCTTCGCATGGATTGGATTCTGGTACGATTTCGCTATACCTTTCGGTACTAGAGACAGGTACCTGGGAATATTTTCCTCGCGGCACGCTTTTGGTCTCATATTTTCGTACAGTTGCCTTGGGTAGATCTGAATTATCAGGCGGCGAGTTACCTAACTCTAGCTGGCTCATGTAATTTTCCATTTGGATGTCTAATCCCAATTTGACAACTTCCTCATGTTTGCTGAGAGCATTGACATAGAGGTACGACAGGAGTAATTCCGGGTTCAGCGTATGGGCTGAATGGAGGCTTATGAACCTTGCCGGTATTCCTTCGTTTCTGCATTGTGAGTAGAAGAATATTCTAGAACCTGAGTCCTGGTGCTTTTCAATCACGAATATATCCGTGAGATGCGCCATGTCAGTAGAAACTAGTTCTTCGTTTATCTCACGCTTCAGAGTAGTCTGGAAATGTTTCTCAGACTTCTGATTTTTGGACTCGGGGTACCGAACTTGTCGATCCCTTTTGGGTACGTACACCTCGCCCTTTTGGATATTAGCTATACTTTTTGTTCTCTGCAATTTCTGCTTTTTAGAAGCATCTCTCGATTTTCCAACTTTTCTCTCGGCGTAGGATTTCGCGTTTTCTTCCAAATTTTCCATTTGGTGAAATTCCGAGAATCCCGTTTCCAAGGAGACAGTATTCGGCGAGGACCGGTTTGGCAGCGAGGCATCATCTCGATCTTCGTTGGCTTCGCCAACGGTCGGTGACGCGTCAGCTACAGTGTGCAGTGTGGCGTAACTAGTTCTATGGCTAGATTGTATAGCATCTGCTGTCTGACAGTGGGGTTCCCCATCTGCGACAGTCTCATGCCCCTCCCCTGACTGTTGTAGGGGGTCGTCAGCTAGTGGACCTACCATTGTGCGCATTGCATAGGTTGGGTACACTGGCTCGTGGTCAAAATCAACAGGATTTCCCCTGGCTAGTGACTCGATTTCAGCTGACTGATCAGCTCCGTATATTTTACGGTAAGCTATGAAAGCTTCGCTGATTGCTGCTCTGTCTTTACACTCTTTGGCGTATCTCCTATTCCAATGTAACCACGCCCTTGGCGTCATACGGTGTTCCGTAGAGGTTACTGGAAAAAGGAATCTGCCCGGCTGTCCAGCTCGGCGCGCCATTGTGGCGGCATCTCTAGCTAGGGCCCATTGGCAGAATTTTGAGCAGGTTGAGTACAGTCTCAACTTTGGTTTACCATTGTGTGTGGTTAATTTCGTGAAGGCTAAGAACTGGCAACGCGGTGCGTTACACTGTCTGTGCGTGTCATTAGTATAGAAGGTGTCTCCGCTGGGGGTAAGATACGCTTGGTCGCTGCAGCTTTCGCCGGCGTTCCAGAGCTGTTCTTCCTCAGTGCGGGAGCAGGGCGGCGATTTCGAATGGGGGTATTCCCCTCTTTTCGAAGCTCTTTCCCTCGCTTCTATCTGACCGTCCATGCCATTCACTCTGTCATATTCTTCGATCATCTGCAATGGCAGCTGATCTGTGGAGTATTGCTCCTGGAAGAATACATTAGATTGACTATTCAACATAGGCAGAGAGTTATCTCTGCATACGCTCATGCCTTCGAAGGGATGACCTGCCTCATGGGGTTGGTCTGTACCTTCTGCAACTTGTGCTCTAGGCTGGCCTATGCTGCATCTAATTGGAATTGGTTTGAGATTGCCTATGGCTAGTGATGCTTCTAGATTTGGCGCGCTATGGATTGATCGGGGCGTCTTCTTAAGAAGCTGCTCTCCTGGCTCAATCTCTGTCGCTATATCTGTGCTCTCTGGCTTAGATTCTCCTTCTGCCTTCGCAGGATTCATCGGTAGGGATGCTGCCTTCCGGCGCTGTGGACCCTTGGGTGCACATTTCGGACCTACCGGTGCGATTTTGGCGGGCGTTTTCAGCTCTGGCTCAATCGCTATTGGTGATGACTGCGTCTCTATGGGCGCGTCTGTTACAGCAGCGGCGTTCAATCCTGCTATCCTAGGTGAGCGGCGTGAGTATAGAGGAATATCGGATGGCTGCAGATGAGGCTCGCTCAGCAGGGGTTTATTTAGTACACCTGCACTCAAGCCAGGTATGCTTTTACCCTGTGGAGTCGATTCCCTCGAATCATGAAGCTCCGTTTCATCTCTAACTCTACGTGCGTCTTCCATGAGGTGTGCTGGTGGATTAACTGTCGGTGTCGCTAGGATTTCCGTGTTCGTGATCTGCACCTTCGACTCTATCGAGGAGGTTTTACCAGCACTCTGCATCGGTGTAATCGTGCGAGCCGGATCGCTTTCGCTTTCTGTCTTTCTGACGTTGTGACGAGGGAACATTCTCGTATCTGTAACTTTCTGTGCGTGCTAATGCAGGCTGTTCGTTTATCGCTGTAGCTACCGCAGTCAGAGAGAACGACTCGCTTTCTGGTACGGCCTGTGGCTGTCCAAGTTCGGTCGGTGTTACCTCGCTGATGCTCGCTAGAGCACTGATTTCAGGTTCGAGCCCTGAGGTCAGGTTTCTTTCTCCGCTCTGTCTGGCCAGTCCTTGAAGGGCGGTCGGAATTTCTTCTATGAGAGATTCTTGCAGTGCGGGAGCTTGGCACGGTGCGTTAAGCACAGCGTGTCTTATAGCCTCAACTACTTCCTCAAGCAGGGGTCGTGCGACGGGCGCAGGTGTCTCCTTTGGAGAAACGGGCTCGTATGGCAGATCCTGTTCTTGAGCGAGCGGCAGCTGGATGGATCCCGGGTTTCTCAACCAGGTCTGGAATTCTAGTTCCACTAGACGGTTTGGAGTATCAGCAGCGTCAGTGCGTAGACCAGCTAAGGCACTTGACAAGAGTAGTTGGTCGTCCCAAAGTTCCTTTTCAACTAAGTCTACGTTCAGAACTTTGTACGAGCAATCTCCTTCTGCGTAAAACTCCTCTATCTCTCTCAATTTGTTTTGACTTATACTTACCTTGGTGTATAACCAGTCGTGTATCGCCAGCAGTAAGACTGTGCAGTGCGGGCTGAAATTTGAATCTGTGTTCTGTGCCGCTATGACGGTTTTCCCCAATTCTTCTGTCGCTGACAGCTGGCGCTTCAATGTGGCGGCCTGTTCTGATGCGTCTGGAAGTGCTGATAGGATTCCGAAATCACTGCGTGTCGCTGTCACAATTTCCGAGCACACTATCTGTTGTAAGCTGCGAAAGAACTTCTCGGTATCGATGTCTACCGTACCCGCGTAAGGTGAGTAACCTATTAGGTTGGAGAAGATATCCGTTAGTGATCTTGTGCAGGTAGATTCTGTGCGGTCGTTCTTTGAACCGGCGGCTATGCTAAGAGTCAGCTCTGATTCTAAGAAATCGATCTGTTCCTTGGCGAATGTCGTGGATTTTCCTAACTTTTCGTCGATTGGACGCAGACCTCGGTGCGGCGTGTTCCAGTCACTGCGTTGTATGCGTTGGTGATACGCTAGTGTGTAAGACAGTTTCTTCACAGACTCCTTTACTGTGTTGTGGTTCTTTTGTTCTGTCACCTCTTGGTCTCTGTATATGAAATCCAAAGGCAGTATCTTTTCCGTGTACTCACGTACTTCTGTCAACTGCAGGTTCGCAAGATTCGCGAGAACGTTGTCTGCGATGTTTCTTTCTTCGAGCTCTGCTTCGCTGTAAGGTCGAAGTGTGGTGAGTCGGCACGGAGTAATGCAAATGTTGCAAATCCCGTCTGCTAAGCTTATATCGTGCAGTTGAAACGTAGATGCGTAACGCTGGTTGATGGCTAACAGTGATGCTGTCGTTTGTAGCTTGTGTGCCCGGATGACCGGTGCGCAGCGCTTAACGGCTAGCTCTCGCTGGGCGGAATCAAGACAGTGTTCGTCTACGAGCCAAGTACTGCAGATGTTATGTAGCGTAATGTTGCAGGTGCCTGATACTATCGCCAGTAGAAAGTCCACTGCTCGCTTCTTTTCACGCGCTATAGAATTTTCAATAGCTAAAGCTATACAAAAAAACTGTTTGCTAAGTGTGTAGCAGCGGCTGTTTGGATGTGTTTCTTTCAGTTTGAACAATATAACCTTGATTGAGTCAGTAAGTTGGTCGTACGCCTTCTCTGCAGCTGCTAGTGATCGAAAAGCTGCCTGCTGCACAGCACTATCGTATGCAATGTACTTTGCGGCGATTTCCTCCGGCGAAACGTCCCGTAGCTCGATCGTGTTCGCGAACGATTCGACGTAGGGTCGCTTCTCCAGATGCCGCCTGAACAGAGCAGCGACGTTGCGGCGTGAGCACAGCACAAGTGATTGCTTGTTGCTTTCTAGCGTCTGGAGCAGGACGGTGACAAAGAGCGATTCTTCGTCAGGTTGGCCACGATTACTAATGGAGTCTATCGCAATTTCTTGCCGCACGACTTTGTCGTATGAAAGCAGTCCAGCTTCAGCCAGGCCAGCACTTTTCAGTATGGAGGGCGCTGCTGGTGCGATGTCGTCCTTCTTGATGAAGATGGGAGACTCTGGGAAGTGTGCAGACTTGACCACTATGTGGACGAGGACTTCAGGTCCAGATTCGAACAGGCCTAGTTTGTCCACGAGCGATCGAGTCGAGCTTATGATCTCGGAGGCAATCTTGTGATCCTTGTCGATGATGTCGATAAGGATGAAAAAGTTCCTCTGGCGAGAATCACCTTCTTCTGGAACGGCCAGGCCAGAGGTAGAGACGTGAGCCTTGTTCTCGAACGCGGAGCCAATGTTCACGGCTACGGCTTCGACTGCCTTGCAGATGTACTTGATCTGCGCTTGGATGCTGCTGAAGTCTCCTCGCGACAACGGGAACGTTCTGGAGCGCTTGTGGTGCGACTGCGGCAGCACGTCAGCAGGCGGCACGTCAGCAGGCGGCACGTCAGCAGGAACGGTCAGCGGCGCTTCAGCGTCAGCAGTCAGCTCTTTTTCTAGCGGCTGGTTGACGAGACGCGGCTGCAAGGTCGGGATCGTTAGATCGTAGAGTTTGCTTTTGAGGTTCACTGGATAGATAATCTATTCGAGTGATTTCTCAAGGTGACCCCCCCCTAAGATGATTAGTGACTAGGATGGATAGACAGTTACTAAACTGACGGTACCATGTAAGATGCTTGCGTCCCCAATGTTGGTGGACCAGCCTCGCGATAGTAGCCCCAGCTGGCTTCAGTAGTCAGCGGGGACGGGAAGAGTCGTA
>CALGTL010000120.1 GCA_937901475.1 uncultured Dehalococcoidia bacterium | reverse complement strand
GAACGCCTCCCTCGGCAATGACATTCTGCGCCGCTTTGCGGTCAGCGGGGTTGTGACCAGCCGGGATTGACCATGCGGTAGGGGCGATACCAAGCTTAGCGCTGCCCTTGAGCTGCGTGTAGGTGTCGTTGTAAGTGGTACAAGGGGAGGCCACATGCACGACGGAGAATCCGGGGTGCTCCATGCCACGAAGGATAAGGCTCGCCAGGTCCTTGGGCTTGGAGGAATAGCCAGAAGCGATATAGGTGACACCAAGGGTCAGATAGAGCTCTAGTGGGTTGACAGGATTCTCCACTTTACCGAAAGGAGTAGAGCTAGTAACTGTGTCGTGGGTGGTCGTGGGTGACGCTTGTCCTTTGGTGAGGCCGTACACTCCATTGTCCATAACGATGGCGCAGATGTTCAAGTTACGCGCGGCTTGTGGGCCGATATGTTCCATGCCGATGCTAAGGAAATCACCGTCTCCTGCTACGGTGACGACGTTGAGTTCCGGGTTACTCATCTTGACGCCCATCGCGACGGGAAGTGAGCGACCGTGGATTCCGTGGAAACCGTAAGGCTGTTCGCCTTCCAGCAAATGGACAGTATTTCCCGAGCATCCAATACCCGCGACGACCACGTTACTAGTCATGGCTCGCTCGGTCTTGATGTTCAGGTCCTCCATGGCGAATTCCAGGGCTCTACGGACTCCGAAGTCGCCACATCCTGGGCACCATAGGAAATCGTATTCGGGGTTCTTCTCACTCATACCTTGATAGCTCCCGCCAGCAACTGCTTGATGCGCCCAGCAAGATCGCTGGGGCCGAAAGGTAGACCGGTGTACTGCGTGATGGCCTCAGCCTTGATGCCGTAAGAGCGTAAGTTGAGTGCCATCTGACCTTGGAAATTAAGCTCGGGGACGATGACGAGATCCTTGCTCAGTAGCTCTTCCAGCATCTTGGTAGGCAGGGGGCTGACGAACATGGTGTAGTACCAGCCAAGATCAACACCTTCGGCTACCAACAAATCAAGAGCCTCCCTGACGGATCCTTTGGATCCTCCCCAAGGCATGACTGCAATCTTGGCTTGGGTGTTCTCGGCTTCATAGGTACCGTCTTCCAACAGGTTGAGCTTGCTGAACCTGCGCTCCGTCATGTGAATGTGGTATTTGGCGAGATGGGTAGTGTCACCGAACACGTCGTGTTCGGAGCCGTTGGCTACATAGGAACCGGGCCCACCGGGCGAGGGGAATGGAGAAATCTCTTTAGATTCATAGCGGAGATTGCCCGCTCCTCCGGTATAACGGAGCCGATTTTCGACAGGTACATTAGTGAGGTCGGGCTTGCGGATGTTTTGCGCGCGCTCGGCGAGGGAATGCTCGGAGAGTAGCATCACGGGGCCCTGATAGCGCTCAGCCCAGTTGAAGGCCATGACTGAGCCGTAGAAGCATTCCTCAACAGTGCCTGGTGCAATGACTGGCATGCGTGAGTCACCGTGGGCGGGGTAGATAGCGGTGAGTAGGTCTGATTGTTCGGTCTTGGTCGGGAGCCCCGTTGCTGGGCCTCCACGTTGAACATCGATAACGACGATGGGAATCTCAGCCATCCAGCTGAGGCCAATGCCTTCTTGCATAAGAGTGAAGCCCGGGCCCGATGTGGCAGTCATCGCCTTCTTACCAGCGAATGCTGCACCAATGATCCCAGTGATGGACTCAATCTCAGAGCTTGCTTGGATGGCGACCTTACCCTCCCCAACCAAATTCTTCTCCATGTAAACAAGTATGGGAGTGGCGGGTGAGATGGGGTAACCGATGTAGGTTTCAATCCCCGCGTGCATCGCGCCAATAGCGACCGCCTCGTTACCCTTTATGAAGGATTGTGGGTAGTCCGGCTTCTCGGGATTACCCAAATCAGAAACCGAGTCTTCATTGGCTAGATGGTTCAGGCCAAGGTCTAACGCCTTGTGGTTGGCTGCAACTACTCCCTCACGAGCGGCGAACCTGATGCTAATGAAGTCTTTGAAGAACTGAACTGGCATGTTGATCAGTTTAGAGAGGCCTCCCATGACGACCATATTGGCCGCGCGAGCCTCGCCAGTCTCCTTAGCCAGTGAGTCAAAGGGGACTGTGATGCAACGGTGTTGGGTGTCGGAAGGATCAGGAGTTACAGACGGGTCAAGGAGAATCACGCCGCCTTCTCTAACGTCGGAGCGATGTTCCTGATACGCGTAATCGTTGAACGCGACGAGTATGTCTACGTGATCCCCGGGGCTTGATATGGGTACGCGCGACACTCTCGCTTGGGTCCAAGTTGGTCCACCGAGAATCTGAGAAGGGAAGGTTGCAAAGGTTAGGGCGTGATACCCAACCCCGGTTGCCGCTCGGGCAAGCATTTCTGCTGCTGTGACGACCCCTTGACCGCCTTCCCCCGCAAACCGGACGACGATCTCACTACGACCAGCCATTGCCTGGTTCCTCCACATAAGCGAACGGGTACGTTTGGGCGGCCGCGAAGCCCGTTTCAAATGGGTTTTTTGTACTGCTCAAAGTGGAATAATCCTACGCGTCCGTAGAGGTGGGTGTCAAACCGGTTATTTAGCTAGAGAACACGAGATTTGAGTGAGGTGACGAGCCAACGGTCGATGAAGAAGGAGCAAGATTCTGCATCGGGTCAGCGTTCACATGCATGTAAAGAAGTAAAGTGAGGGGAATCATATTGGAATGGGAGCCGATTCTCTCCAGTTTATCCAGGCTTGGGAGAGAGCATCTTGGGAGATATGAGCACCTCTAAGTTACAGGTAAATTACGAGCGACAATCGCTCGTTGACATGGAATTTCAGCGGATGCTACCCTCATCAGGCTTTCAAAGATAGCTCTGAAGCACTAACGGCATCTGGCGCGGATGTCGCCAACACTCGCTCGAAATAACGGCTCTATCGCAATTCGTTTGCGTCGGTCTTGTTGTGCGTGCGAGCATCAACAGCGCAGGCGTGCGAGGTACTTCGCATAAATGCTTGCATAGTTTTCCGGAGGGGTTTGCATGGCAGAAGTTGAGCTGAAGCGGGGACTACGGGACGTCTTTTTCGACAATACCGAATCGAGCAACGTGATTGGTGATATTGGTCGCCTAATCTACCGCGGGTACGACATCCACGATTTGGCTGAAAAATCGACCTTTGAGGAGACCGTTTACCTCATGATGCATGGGCAATTGCCCATGCAGGCAGAGCTCGATACGTTCGACAAAGCTCTCCGTGCAGGTCGCTCAATCCCGAAAGAGATTATCGACTTGATTGTCAGCATTCAGCAGGGTCACCCAATGGATGTGCTGAGGACTGCCCTCTCTGCGCTGTCTTCTTTCGAGCCCGAAGTAGATGATATTTCCCACGACGCGACACTGCGCAAAGGGATGAAGATTGCGGCGCAGGCCCCGACAATCGTGGCAGCACACCACCGGATACGCAGCGGCGAGAAGCCTTTGGACCCGGATCTCTCTCTCAATCATGCTGGTAACTTCCTCTATATGCTCCTCGGGGAGAAGCCTGACGAGGACACCAGTCGTTTGATGGATAAGGACTTGATTGTTCATCTTGACCACGGCTCGAACGCATCGTCGTTTGCAGCCCGTGTTACAGCTAGCACACTGGCTGATATCCACGGCGCGGTAGTCACCGGAGTCTCTACGCTAAAGGGCCCTCTGCATGGTGGAGCGGCTGAAGGTGTCATGAAAATGGCATTAGAAATCGGCGACGAAAGTAAGGTTGAAGAATACCTCGCAGGAAAACGTGAACGCCGCGAGCGAATCATGGGATTCGGCCACGCGGTGTACCGAGCTGAAGACCCTCGGGCTCGGCATTTACGCGAAGGTTCTCGCGACCTCGCCCAAAAGAAAGGCCAGCCTCACTGGTTCCAAATCCTTAGCAAGGTAGAGGAGCAGATGCGCCCGTACGCGGAGCGCGGTATCTGCGTGAACGTGGACTTCTGGTCCGGTTCCGTCTACTACCTTCTTGGGATACCCGAGGATCTGTTCATCTCAATTTTCGCAGTTGCCCGCGTGCCTGGCTATGTGGTTCAAGTGCTTGAGCAGCAGGACAAGAATATCCTGCTGCGGCCGTTGCTGAACTACGTTGGCCCGACCGACTTGGAGTATGTTCCCATCGCCAATCGCGGCTAGGCTGCGTGAAAATTACACTCCAAGGGAGAGGCGCATGACTCAAGGAATCAAGATTGCAACGCAGCTGATTTCAGACTGTTGCCATCATTGGGTGATAGAGAGTCCAAGCGGGCCAATAAGCACCGGCACCTGCCAAGACTGTGGTGAGATGAGGGATTTCAAAAATTCCATTGAGGTCACGAGCTGGGGGTCTATGGGTAGCCAAATGGGCCGGAGCCGAGCCGCTAGAAATTGATCCCTCTTCTTCAGGAGAATGATTTTCACGCCCCTTATTGGAGGGGCGTTTCTGTTGGGGGACGTATCGAGAACTTCCTGAATTTCCGCCTTAAGGCAAAAGGCCATTCCGTGTTTAAAGAACAAAGGCTACGCTGCTAAGCTGACCATCATGATTGAGCACTTTTCGCAACTCCCTCCCACGTCCGCCGAGACGGAGATACGGCAACGGATTGCGATTAATGGTCCGATGACGTTCGTGGAGTTCATGGGTATCGCGTTGTATTGGCCCCGTGGAGGGTACTATGCGACAGGTGCTTCGTTTGGGCCCGATGGAGATTTCTATACGAGCCCACTTACTCACCCTGTGTTCGGCGCATTACTGGCTTGGCAGGTAGAGGAGATGTGGCGGGTCGCTGGAGCTCCAGAACGCTGGTGGGTTGTGGAGCCCGGTGCTGGTCTGGGCAGGCTCGCCGCCGACCTGACATCTGCTATTGGTGAGGGTAGGCTGAATGATGCGCTGCGCTACTTGGCAATAGATCGATTATATCCTCCATTCCCGGTGACTGGCGTGTCGTGGGTGCAATCTCTCGGGCTTCCTGTGCGTGGGCTACGAGGCGTAGTCTTGGCTAACGAATTGCTCGACGCTATGCCAGTGCACCGAGTGACAGTCTTGGACGGCGCACTTCGCGAAACATTCGTTGGCGTCGACAAGGAGGGCCATTTCGTCGACGTGCTTGCCTCTCCGAGCCCGGGTGTTGCTGAGCGCCTAGAGTTGTTGGGTGTTACTTTAGGAGAAGGACACCGAGCAGAGGTGTGCTTGGGAATTGATGCATGGATAGCCAGTGTTGGAAGCGCTATCGACTCAGGCTATTTGCTGCTGATTGATTACGGCCACGAAGCAAATGCTTATTACGATGAGACGCGTTTTCAAGGACTGTTGCGGACCTACTACAAGCACACGCTGGGGATGGACCCATACTCTCACATAGGGAGGCAGGACATTAGTGTGCATGTGGAACTGACGTCACTACGTTATGCCACGAACGCTGCAGGGTTCGTAGAGGCAGGATCTACGACGCAGTCTGACTTTCTTCGATCGCTGGGCTTTGATCGGTATCGCGACGATATTGCGACTCGCACAGATCTTTCGACGCCCGTGCGAGTCGCGAACCTACGCGCGCTAGATAGGCTAGTAGACCCTGAAGGAATGGGAGGGTTTAAGGTGCTTGCGTTCGCTAAAGGAATGCCCATTCATGGTCTAAGCGGATTTTCAGGGGTTGTACCAGAAATTGAAGCCACCGCGCCAACGGCAACTACCTTCCATATGCCAATGGGCGGTGCTATGCAGGCGGCGGAGATGCCTACATGGGAAAATCTTTTGGAGTAGAGCCGACTCGCTCCTTACTCGTCTTCAGACGTAGACCTAGATTCCGCACCTAGCTCGAGCTTAAGCGTTTGCTCGGCTTCAGTATTGTCTTCTACACGCTCATCGAAGAGCTCGCAGCGGCGCGCGGTGGTGATGAACCCTGTGTGCGCGACCATGCGATGCTCAGGCCTTACGCTAGTGTCCGTGACGTGCCAGGGACGTTCGATGACCTCAGCGGTCTCGACCAGCCTCCAACGAGGGTCTGACATTAAGGCAGTGCAGAGGCGATGTACCTGAAGGACAGTTGGTAGGAACACCGCGAGTACTCCCCCCGAGCGCAACGAGATAGCTGCATGTCCAATAGCTAGCCATGGCTCGGGTAAATCGAAGAGCATGCGGTCGGCATTACGCTCAGCGAATCCTGACTCGTAGACGTCAGCCACGACAATCTTGTGTTGGTTGGACTCTGGCGTCAATTGCTGAATGTTGGCTTTGGCGGCTTCAATGATGCCATCGCGTATTTCGTAGGTGGTAAGAGACCCAGCAGAGCCGATTGCACGGAGAATAGCTGCCGATGCTGCCCCAGAGCCAAGTCCGCCTTCGATTACGCTGGCCCCAGGGTAGAGGTCAAGGCGGATGAGCAGCGCCCCCAAGTCCTTCGGGTAGATGACTTGGCTCTGTCGAGGCAGCTCATAGATGCTTTCCTGGAACGTGGGGCGTAATGCTGTCACTCGGTGCCCTTTGCTGGTGACAGCAATGAATCCTTCGGTGCGTCCGATGATGTCATTGTGGTTTATTGCGCCTAGGTGAGATGAATAGCTACCGCCTACTTGCAGCGGCACGCGGTAGCGGCGTCGACGGCGATCGTAAAAGACGACGATGTCTCCGTCTGCGAAAGGAGCGTGATTGCGCGTGGCTTCTGATTTGTGTGGGTTAGGCATAGTTAAAACAAGGGCGGAGCCGCTGCTGTGCAAGGGCTCCGCCGGTACTGAGCTTTCTTTTTCGGCCTATCCCTGGAGCTTGTCTAGCTCCGCTAGCACGGCTTCGGGATCAGGCAGGGTGCCTTGGTGCAATTCGGCGTGTTGGATAATGCCTTCCGTGTCGATAATCATCAATGATCGTCTGGGCATTCCTGTGTCTTCGTTGAGGATATCGTAGAGCCTGAGAGTCGCACCGTGGGGCCAGAAATCTGATACCAACGGATGGGAAAGACCGCCTAGCGAGTTGGACCAACTACGCAATCCTGCGCGGGGGTCTGCGCTAAGCCCGATGAGCTGCACTCCCTTTTCTTCGAACTGCTTCAACGCACGGTTGAAGGTTGATGCTTGGGCGGTTCACCCCCCGGTGAATGCTGCGGGGAAGGTGTGGAGCACGACCCACTTGTCGCCTCTGAATGAACTTAGAGTTACGTCTTCGTTCTCATGGCTTTTTAGAGTGAAATCAGGAGCAACCTGACCGACTTCCAACATAAATTATTCCTCTCGAATGTCGCCAAAGCGACGGATAGTTAATGACTTCGGTAACCGATGAAGTTGAGGATAGGCCAGAGGTGGCTAGACGTAAAGAGGCTACGCTTTGTGGCATTTCGATAGGGAGATACGCACTGATATATCGAAGAAGTGTACCTGGAAGCCGATTTCGACCGGACCATGCTGATATCGACCTGATAGCTGGCGCAACGGTGGCACCTGGTGCCTTAGCCGGAAGGTTCCCAGCGCAAGTGCGGCTGCCGCGCCGCACGGGCCTCGTCCATCCGGGAGGCTGGCGTGTTGTAAGGCGCGCCGTGGAGGAAATTCTCGTCCTCTGCGGCCTCTGCATCAATCTTGAAAAGGGTCTCGATGAAGGCGTCTAACGTTTCCTTGGATTCAGTTTCAGTAGGCTCAATCATTAAGGCCTCTGCGACAACTAGGGGAAAGTACATCGTCGGCGCGTGGAAACCATGATCGAGTAGGCGCTTGGAAATATCTAATGCGCTGGCGCCCTTGCGACGCTTAGCAGAGAAGACAACCTCATGCATCACCGTGCGGTCGTACGGAAGCTCAAATACGGGGCGTAGCTTCGCGAGCAGGTAATTGGCGTTGAGTACTGCGTTGGCGGAGATTTCAAGCATACCCTCGTCTCCAAGCAGGGTGATGTAGGTGAGGGCGCGGATGAGCACTCCAAAATTGCCCTGGTAACCACCCATCCGTCCTATGCTCCGCGCAGGCATCACGGAGTGGTAGGTAGCATCTTCGTGCACTTTGACCACGGGCCCTGGTAGGAATTCAGCAAGCTCTTCGACGACGCAAATCGGGCCTGCGCCGGGACCCCCGCCGCCATGAGGGGTGCTGAACGTTTTGTGTAGATTCATGTGCACAACGTCGAAACCAATCTCACCAAGCTTCACCCGACCGAGCAATGCGTTCATGTTTGCGCCGTCGCCGTAGACTAGCCCGCCTGCGTCGTGGACGATCTTGCACATCTCAATTGCATTACGGTCGAACAAGCCCAGCGTCGTTGGTTGCGTGAACATCACACCGGCCAAATCATCGGTTGCCTCGGCGCGCAGTGCCTCCATATCGATGTTGCCGTTGGGATCTGACGGTACGGAGACCACGTTGAATCCAGCCATCGCAGCTGATGCAGGATTGGTTCCGTGGGCGGTGTCAGGGATAAGCATCTTCATCCGCTGACTCTGTCCTCGGGCATCGAGTGCGGCGCGGATGGTCAGAACCCCAGCCAATTCACCATGTGCTCCTGCCAACGGCGTGAGGCTAGTGGCGGCCATCCCCGTAATTTCACGCAGGCGCTCCTGCAAGGTGAAGAGCGCTTCGAGCGTGCCCTGCATCTGGCCTTCTGATTGGAGCGGATGGGCCATCGCGAACCCTGGCAAGGCGGCGACAGCTTCGTTGATGCGAGGGTTGTACTTCATCGTGCAGCTACCCAGCGGGTAGAAATTGGTATCTACGGAGAAATTCAATTGGCTCAAGTAAGTGAAGTAACGAACGACTTCGCCTTCTGTCACCTCGGGCAGCTCTAAATCATCGCGGAGCATCGAGGACGGCGGCATGGTCTGAGGGGGCACATCGGAAGCGGAGAGCGCGACACCTGTGCGACCTGGCTTGCTGCGCGCCATGAGTGTGCGGCGCTTGTCATGGGCTTCTTCTTGCAGGCCAAAATTGACTTCTGCCATGACTATTGAATCTCCTTTAGGGCATCAACCAACGCGTTTATCTGCTCGCGCGAGTTGACCTCAGTGACACAAAATAGCATGCCGTTTTCAATGTGATCCGAGACATCTAGCCCACCGATGATGCCGAGCTCCTCGAGCCTACGATTAATTTCTGTTGGAGATTTGGGGCATCGAACTACGAACTCCTGGAAAAACGTACCTTCCAGCGCTAGGTCATAGGCTGGCAACTCGGCGATACGACCGGCTGCGTAGTGAGCCTTCTGGTAGGTGAGTTCGGCTACGTGCCGCAATCCATGCTTGCCCATCAGTGCGGTGTACATCGTGACCCAAAGGCCGATCAACGCGGTGGATGTGCAGATATTGGATGTGGCGTGGTCGCGACGTATGTGCTGCTCGCGAGGTTGGAGTGTTAGCACGTAACCGATGCGACCTTCAGTATCGACAGTCTGCCCGACGATGCGCCCAGGCAGCTGGCGGATATATTCCTTGCGGCATGTGAAGATACCGACGTACGGCCCACCGAAGCTCATGGGTACACCTAGAGCCTGGCCTTCGCCGGTGGCGATGTCTGCGTCGTAAGCACCTGGCGGCTTGAACATTGCGGAGGCTACTGGGTCTGCCGAAAGGCAGAACAATGCACCCGCTGCATGGGCCATATCTGAGAGGCGTTGGAGATCCTCGATGTAGCCGAAGAAATTGGGATTCTGAGCCAACACCGCCGCTGTGTCTGGTTGCAATTCGGTGGCGTTGGGCTCGATGTTGTAGACCTCGATGCCCTGTGGCCTAGCGTAGGATCGGATAG
>CALGTL010000119.1 GCA_937901475.1 uncultured Dehalococcoidia bacterium | reverse complement strand
GTAGAGGGACTGCTCGTCATCATGCCCCTGCTCATCATCATGCCCCTGCTCGTCATCATGCCCCTGCTCATCATCATGCCCGTGCTCATCATCATGCCCGTGCTCCCTAGGTACAAAGCCTGGCCACATGACGGCCTCTATTACCGGCGCGTGGGCATCACCTAGTGCACCCAGAGCGCGATCAAGCCATGGCTCAAGGTCTAAACCGTTAGCGATAATGAGATCAGCCGCGGCAAGGTCCTGGATATTAGAAGGGCGTGGTTCAAAGGTATGCGCCTCAGCACCTGCCTCCAATACCGGAATTACTACTGCTTCTGAATCTAGCGCTGTTATTCGTTTAGTAAAATATTCGATAGGGTAGATCGTGGTTACAATAATGGGGAATTCCCCCTCAGTACTGTCATATCTAATATCCCGATCAGCACTTCCGCACCCACTGATAGCAATAAGCATAAGGGCAAAAATAGCGGCCTTATACACTCCGTTTTTGAACATAGCGGTCACGCCTAATCCTCACTTCATTTCACTAAGTTTCAAGTAGCCTTCAAGCATTTTTCGCAGATGATAAATATCTCCAACCGGTGGCCGACCATAACCCCGGGAAGATCACTCTCGATAGAACTAAGGGTTTGTTCTACAGACTCGTGCCGAAATTCTTCAACATTGCCGCATCGAGTACACACGACGTGATGATGATGAGCGGGGTCATCTCGCTTGTAGCGAGGAGACCCGTCAGGCAATTGGGTTTTACAAAGCGCGCCTGAATCCACAAGAATCTTCAGTGTCCTGTAAATGGTGGCCCTACCCACGCTCGGTAAATCGGTTCTGATCTGTTCAACACTGAAGGCAGACCTCTTGGATTGCAGGTGCTGAGCAAGCAGTGCTCGTTGTCCCGTCATCCGCTGACCTCGATCTTCTAGCGTAGCTCGAAGATTAGAGCTTGCGCGGATAGTCAATAATTCATCTTTCCCACGAATCATAAAACCAGTAAATCGAAAGCTTCAATCACTGTCAAGACATTGTCTCAATAAGAAGATCTAAGTCTCGTTAACAGTAATGTGCGTACGGTGTACCCTCAAGGCGATGTCAAACGACGCACGGCAAAAAAGAATAGATAGACAAGAGTCACCTGGTACAGGGGTCTTCTACGGCTGGGCAATCGTTGGAGTGCTCGTCATCTTCACGGCGATGGCAGTGGGCTTGGCGGGGGCAAATATCGCAGTTTTCATCGAGCCCATGACCAAGGATTTAGGGTGGAATACCGCTGCATTCGGTTGGGCTCAGATGGCGCGAATGGAGGCAGTAATCATAGCAGGGCCTTTGTTAGGGCTCATCATTGATAAGTACGGTCCGCGCGTGCTGGTAGCGGTCGCAGGGGTCCTCACATCGGCCCTAGTAGTTTCACTGGCATACGTGACGGAAGAGTGGCAACTGGTGGCAGTATTCATGGCGACAGGCCTCCTTGGCATGGGTCGCGCTGCTGATTTATTCGTGACCGCACCAATAGCCAAATGGTTCGTGCGCAGGAGAGGGCTGGCTTTGGGCGTCGCACTTGCAGGCACGCCACTGGGTGTAGCTATTTTCTACCCGCTGTCGCAGTTCATGATCAACACGATCGGTTGGCGTAGTGCGTGGGTGATTTTCGGAATAGCGGGTGCGGTGGTAATCGGGCCGCTGTCGCTACTAGTGCTGCGACGTCAGCCGGAAGATATGGGCCTGGTACCAGATGGCGATGGTATAGAGCGAGCTCTATGGGCAGGGGAAACGAGTGAGGTTTCGTGGACAAAAGCGGAGGCCATCCGCAACCCTACGTTTTGGATACTCGTGATTGGCTTTACATTATTCACATATGGGTGGTCAACCATAACCATCTTCCGAGTGCCTCATTTCATCGAACGAGGGCTTGATCCAGCACTGGTGGCGTTCGCTATCGCAACAGATGCTGTTGTTGCAATCCTAGTGAGCATGCTCGTAGGTAGCCTAAGCGAACGAATCCCGTCTCGACACGTGTTGATATTAGGGGTGTGCGGATTGCTTTTATGTGCTGGTTCGCTAGTGGTAGTCGAAGGGGTTTTGTTGTTATTTGTCGCTAACATTGGGTATGGTTTCGGGTTTCAGACCGGACATGTGGCGCAAAACATGATGTGGGCTGATTACTATGGTCGCCGACACCTAGGAGAGATAAGAGGGCTGGCTCTCCCATTAACGCTTGGTTTGGGGGCCACGGCTTTCCCCGTGACTGCCATTATCAGAGACGTAACGGGCACTTATACTCCTGCATGGGTTGTCGCGGGGGTCGCATTGGTTCTTGCATCGATTGCGCTAAGCAGCGCCCGGCCGCCCATGAAGCACCACCGGTAGTCAATTTTGCTACTTCACCACTAGAACTCCATGACGCCGAAACTGAGCTGTCCCCAAGATACGGCTGGCGGAAGGTGTACATATGAACAACTCCGCTAGCATCCTGACGTTTTCGATAAAGGATATTTCCTCAGCAACCCCCAAAAACTCCAATGGTCTAGCAAAGCTCCATTCCCTTCCTCGAATGTTTTATTGACATGCTTGGCTTGAGGCTGCTTGGCGTGCATATTAAAGGTCTGCGCAGCGCGCAAAGGCAGTGAGGAATAGAATTTCATTCCAGACCACAAAAAAGCCCTCCGCGTACCTTGCGGAGGGCTTTTACATACTCGAGAAGTGGTGGGCCACCCAAGAATCGAACTTGGGACCTCAGTCTTATCAGGACTGCGCTCTAACCGACTGAGCTAGTGGCCCACGACATGGCGATTATACATCGCGTACGCGTAGGTACGACAGAGGCCCAGCCTATTCGGCTGGGCCTCGCGTAATTTAGCGAGTGAATAGTGGAAGGAAAGAGACGCCGCTAAGTCGATCGCGGTCCTTCCGAAGAAGGGCTAAAGAATCAAGTTCTTGTCGGGCGAGGGAGCAGAACTCTACCAATCGTCCAACGCCAACCTAACTCCACGAACGAAACGACCTAGGATTCCCATAAAGGGAACTCCCTAGAAAGGAGGTGATCCAGCCGCACCTTCCGGTACAGCTACCTTGTTACGACTTC
>CALGTL010000118.1 GCA_937901475.1 uncultured Dehalococcoidia bacterium | reverse complement strand
GGTACTGGTACCTACGTTGGTGGTCCCTGCCATAGATAACCTCGCTCGCCGTATTGGAGGGCAGCAAGTCTTCGTCCAGCCCATGCTGGTGCAGGTCCCAGTGCTGATCGGTACTGGTGATGCCTGCAGTGGCCAATAAGGCAGCACATGACAGGACTTTCGCATTCAGCGATAAGGCCTTGGCTCCCTTGCCAACGGCCTTGATACTTGGGCCTATCTGGGGCAACTGTTCAACAGCCCCCACCATGCCCACGGTAATCATTGCCAGCATTGCCGAACTCCAACTTGTGCCTATCTCGCGATCTGACTTGACCGCTTTATTAGGCTTCAATGGATTCAGGCTGCTGGGCCTCGCATCGATATCGCTATCAATGTTCACTTCAATCTTGGTTGCTCCATCGGAGCCCACGCCCGCACCTTTGACATTTGATACGGATTTGGTTGGGATGCTGCCGGTACGATCGGGTACTCGGCTGCTACTCGTGCTATCCTCAGCACCACTACGAAAATTTTCTGGGCCGGAAACTTTGACGGCGGCCAGCATAGGTGTAAGCTGGTCGTCGATTTCATCCTCGGACACCAAGCCAGGTGGTCCACCTGACACATTGCATGGATATGGTATGGCACCTCTGGAGGAACAGCGGTCGACGGTAATGTGGTTGCTCCAATCATCCTTGATCGCTGCCACCGACTTCATGTTCCTGTACGAAAACTCCGAACGGAAACGTTGCCGACGGTTGTCATCCAGTTGTAACTCAGGGCAATCGTCGTCCGATTCTTCAGATCCCTCTTCCTGCTGCAAGCAAGAGAAGATGTTGTTGGGACGTGAGTCAATATCCACTAAGGGCGGCAATTTCTCGTCGTCGAAATGGATAGGGTTGGTCCAAGCTTCTCGTTGAGGAATAACTTGGTCACCCAGTTGCGGCACGAAACCTTGCTTTATGCCATAAACAGCCCAGCCTTCAATTCCGGCTGCGCTTTCTTTGACCGCATCCTCGTCGACGGGGGTGTCATCTCCAGCCTCTTGTCTAAAAGCCCGGAGAGCTGCCACTGCGGCTCCCATTATGGTATCCTCCATAGCGACTTGGTTGATGCACGGGCCTTCCATACGTGGCCGGTGTTCTCGAAAGAAAGCCGCAATAGAGCTGGATTCCTCACCCCACTGAGTGATGTGGTTAAGTGTGAGGTCGGGGATGTCGCATTCCAGACGGAACGTAACGGTATGGAACTTCCAGTCCACCATCGCATCCGTGTCGTCGAGGTAATAGTTACCGATGAGGAAGGAGTCTGGTGGTGCGTTGTCGCATACACGTAGATACGGCATAGGAAGCGCCCTGCCTCCAGCATAGATAACACCGTGCAAATCTTCGTTGTACCCGATGTCGTTCTTGGTGTAGGAGTTGAACTTGAGCGTGGGGTCCTTTGCCCCTCGAGTGGTAAACCATCCCAAACTGAGAAGTTGGTTCGCCATACGTCTTCCGCAGATTGCATCTACTTCTGCTCCACTGTCCACCATTACCTTGATATTGTCGTCAGCCTCGATGTACAGTGCACGACGCCTTCTACCATCGGGACCAACGGCACAAGCGGCACCATGGTTGGCCGCGATCATACCGATATCGCATTCGATTTCGTTGACGTCGGACAAATGTTTTAAGACCGTTGTCATTTGGTCCATTTTGGCAGTGAGGGCAGAGATGTTATTGTTGTTCCACTTCGGCTTACCACCTGATGGCTTACCCTTGCCGTGTGCTCCGTCCTTACTGGGCATCGATTTCCGCCCGAAGCGATCACCGAATACGCGTCGTCGAGAGTTGTAGTCAGCTGAGATAGTTTCCATCTTCGCTCCTGGTGGGGGGTCCTTGTGATTACCCTTCAGGTGACCGTGGCAATTGCATACTTCGCACACTTGTTCTGCGAAAGCCTTGCCATCGGCTCCAGGTACTGCCTGTCCATTCGCCGTCTTGGCTGGAGTTTTCATGGAGTAGTCCCAGGTTGCTTTATCCTGATGTGGACATCCACTGAGGCAATTCTTGGCCTCCCAATTTGACGTGTCACTGCCACCTCCTTTACCACCGCCACCGCCACCTTTGCCTCTGTCTCGGCCGCCCCCTCGGGTGGCCTTGGAGTCGTAGGTTTTGAGGGCTGCGATTTCTTGGGTCAGAGCACTGATGGTCTTGGATAGCTTAGTACCATCTTGGTGTGTAGCTTTCTTCATGTGCGACGTTTGGTACCGTGCCAATTTCTCAGCGAAATGATCGTACGTCCATTCCTGATGGCACGTGGGCCAGAAGTCACCGTTGACGGTAATGTGGTCGATGAAGTGTTGAGGAAGAGCTGACACCCAGAATTTGATGTATCCATGCTGTCCCTCCGATTCTCGCCAGATTCCCGTCACAAAGAGATCTTCATCGTCGACGAAGGTCATGGTGGTAGGGTTCTCCAGACACCGGACGCGGTAGGCTTCTCTCATAACTTGTACCACCTCCATACGGTACAGACCGAACTGTTCCCAGAGGTGGGCGGGAGTGAATTCTTTCACCTTAGACTTGAACTGAAGTCGCTTCGCATCCAGACGCGGCCATGCTTCTTTGTGGTCCTTCGCCATTTCAGAGGGGCGGTAACCCACGAGTTCATTCAAGAAGACCTCGAAAGCGGGACCGTAGTCCGGTTCGTGGACGACGGGGATATCACCATAAGGATCCGCCTTCTTATGGGCAAGATAGGCTGCATACCGATCGTTCTGAGGTTTAGCTGCAGCCATCGCAGCCTTGACCTTGGTCGTCTGAATAGCGGCACGCCAACGTTCCTCGTAGTTGGTGTACAGACCGGGAGCAACGTTCTTGGGCTGAGTATCCTTCTCATTCTGAGCACAATGTTTTCCAACAATTTGCCGCAATTTCTTCAATCCGAAGAGAGCGGGAGGACACATCTGACGAAGCGTGGCGTTCCAAATACGCTGGCTTCTAATGCCTTCACCGTTGGCATTCTTCCCTAACAATGGCATGTCTTCCAATAGCTCCTGCAACTGTTCTTTGGTGGCTTTTGAGGTATAGTAAGCCCCATCTTTCGCCGTCTTCTGCTTGGTCGTTTCTTGCATACCCCGCAGCAGCTGTGCGAACTGTTCAGATTGTTCAGCTTGACTCTTCGCCTGCTGCAGGGCCATCGACTGACTCTGCTGCAACTGAGACTGCATCATGGACATGACTGATTGATCTCCTGTTCCAGTACTGAGCTCGGATGAACTCATACCAGGCGGACCTTGACTGTGGCCGCAACCTTGGCCGCAACCTTGGCCGTGAACATGCGCGTAATGCTTACCCTCGGACATGCCACTGGGCATACCGAACGGCCTGGGAGGACTACTATCGGTAGCCTGGGCCGTGTACGACGGGTGACGGAACATGTCCGAATGGTCACCCTTCAGGTGACCGTGGTGTTGGAACATGTTCGCAGCCGCTACGGGCATACCGTAAGGCTCGTCGTTCGTAGTGTACCCCATGAAGTCTTCACCCTCTCGGGGTGGAAGGAGGCGCTGCTGAGTGGCAGCCTGGTACTGTCGTCCTCCATGAGTGGGGTTACCTCTGGTCACGTCTTCGTAGCCAGACATATGCGTCGTCGTTGCCGTTGACGCATTGGGGATGGTAGTGGCCATAGAACCCCTGTACCGAGATTCCGTTTCCTCCTCCATCCGTTTCTGAAACTCGGCCAGTTCTGCCGCTTCCAGCTGCTTGCGAGGTGATACTTCAATCTCGTACAGTTTCATGTTTTCCGGAGTGTCAATTGTTGCCACTCTGGCCGCCGCTCTTGATACGGAGGCGGAGTAGGCGCAGGAGAGGTCGACTTCCACTGCTACTAGCTCG
>CALGTL010000117.1 GCA_937901475.1 uncultured Dehalococcoidia bacterium | reverse complement strand
CGCGTGGGGGGCGCAGAGCTGTGCCGTTCCGGGCGTCGACCTTCCGCCTTCGCCTAAAAGCCCGAGCGTGGGGAGGCTCAGCGCCCACCACCGGGGATAGGTTTCGTCAGTATCGGCGTCGCATCGGCGGCGCCGATACAGGGACCGAGGGAGTAGGCTAGCGCTTGTGGGCAAGAAGAGCGCATTACTCAATACAACTACACGTGCACGGCCAACCCGTGCAAGTCTTATGGTTCGAGCAGGTGCAAAGACTGGAGGGGCCCTTTGCAGAGGTAGCGCGAATCCGTTAGGATTCTCGCCAGCTCTGCTGAGGGGTGGCGCCGGGCTACGTACCGATCGCTCGACCTCGCAACCCCATATACACCCAGTCTACATCTACTCAAGATGCAAGTACAGGGAAGCAACATCAGCAGACAGGAGGACGCGTTTGAGTTCAAACTCCTCCAGCAATTTGGATTGATTCCACGCGCGCCTCCCGGACAGGGGTTGACCCGGAGTCCTGTGGAGGGCGGTGTGAATTACTCATGACATAATGAATACGGCTCATGGATCGATTGCCAAAATGGATGGATTGCTTCTCTCTTCGTGCGTCCGCACATACAGGCGGACGCCAATGGCCTCGCTCGCCTATCAGGCAGCCGGCCTCCGCATCTATTCAGTCGCCCCGCCCGCCCACGCCGGCGACTGAATTTACATTCGATTGATTGTTCCATCGATTGATGAGTCTTGTCCAAGCTAGACGACTAGTCTAGTCCCGCCCCGGGTGTGTCGTGTGCCATCCGGTGTTCCCCCGTGGTGTTCTAGTGTGGTGGGGAGGCTCAGCGCCCACCACCGGGGATAGGTTTCGTCAGTATCGGCGTCGCATCGGCGGCGCCGATACAGGGACCGAGGGAGTAGGCTAGCGCTTGTGGGCAAGAAGAGCGCATTACTCAATACAACTACACGTGCACGGCCAACCCGTGCAAGTCTTATGGTTCGAGCAGGTGCAAAGACTGGAGGGGCCCTTTGCAGAGGTAGCGCGAATCCGTTAGGATTCTCGCCAGCTCTGCTGAGGGGTGGCGCCGGGCTACGTACCGATCGCTCGACCTCGCAACCCCATATACACCCAGTCTACATCTACTCAAGATGCAAGTACAGGGAAGCAACATCAGCAGACAGGAGGACGCGTTTGAGTTCAAACTCCTCCAGCAATTTGGATTGATTCCACGCGCGCCTCCCGGACAGGGGTTGACCCGGAGTCCTGTGGAGGGCGGTGTGAATTACTCATGACATAATGAATACGGCTCATGGATCGATTGCCAAAATGGATGGATTGCTTCTCTCTTCGTGCGTCCGCACATACAGGCGGACGCCAATGGCCTCGCTCGCCTATCAGGCAGCCGGCCTCCGCATCTATTCAGTCGCGCGGGTTAATGCGGAGGCGATGCTGCGGATAGAGCATGCTCGAGCGTGGGGTTGCTACGCGCGGCCGTTCCGGGCTCGCCGCTGCTCATGTTGCAGTATTCGTTCTCGTTGCATATCGTTGTGAGTGATGGCGAACTCAAGGCCGGTGGATCTTATCCACACCGCATGTTCGGTTCGCCGGTCGCCTCCGCCCGTTGCGAGGTGCACATGCTGCACGTCCGGTGGAGCCGACGAGCAGTCCCATGTCAGGAACTGGCCCTGTTATTTGTGAGCGTATCGTTCAAGATTGGGGTCAGCTCACCCAGGGGTGGCCGTTCGGTCGTACGACATTCGACTCGACTGTGGACTCGCTCCGTGCCAGTCGTTGACCGCCAGTTCGACCTTCGCAATGCGGTATGAACGCGGTGTCCACGGCGGTGAGCTGCGCAGACAGTTGGTCATCGTTGCAGAGTCTGGATCCGAGGCTTGGCGCGTCGCCGGCGCCGAGGCCAGACAACGGACAGTTGCCTGTGTGGCAGTCCAACACCTCACCAGCCACTGGTCGGTGGCTGGTAGTCGCAATGGATAGACTCGAGCTGATTGCTCGTGTCGATCCGCTTCAGTTCTCTCGCATTGCCAGGCAACCCACCAAGGCCCATCGACGGCCAGCGCCCAAGGTCTGATTGTGCCCCCGGCTGTGCGTCAGCAGCGGCTTCAGACAGGGCCTGCGCTTGAAGGGGATTTTACATTTACGGGCTCTGCCAGCAATGCGTGGAAGTAGCGACACGAATGGTGCAGCTAGTTCTGCTGCTACCACAGAATGGTCGCCGTGTGTTCATCGTTGGTGAACCATGTGCGTACTACTCATTGCGACTGCAACCGCAATGGAAAAGGAGACGGTGCGGCCTCGGAGCTGTACACCCGCTGGAGGCCCATATGGGGGCAGTGTCTCACAGTCGAGGTCCTGCCGGGAGCAGAACCCGTCTGACTCGTGCTCGTGCTACTGCCGGGAGCAGCGGCCGAGTGTGGGGCGACACTTTCAGCAGGTCAGCCGAGAGGACCAAGAACCCTCACCTACGAGTGTCGGGCACGTGATGCCGACACTGGCGCTGGGCGGGCCGGCGTTGCCACTGATGGTCCTGCCCAGTGCAGTACGTTCGCCACCGTTGCGATCGCCGGATGGGCTATTGCAACCAGTGGACCGAAGAAGCGTTCGTTGGACGCCGTCTGTTGGACGAGTG
>CALGTL010000116.1 GCA_937901475.1 uncultured Dehalococcoidia bacterium | reverse complement strand
GAGATTTACTGCAGGACACCCATTTTGGCCACCCATCCCCAAGGCCCTGTAGGCCCGTTGGTGGGCTCTAACCCATAAATGCGGGTTCCTAACATGCGTCTAGGGGCGGGGGAACCGCCCCATGGGGTGGGGTGGGGGGTGGGGGCGAGGTGGAGTGTAAGATGCTTGCGTCCCCAATGTTGGTGGACCAGCTTCGCGATAGTAGCCCCAGCTGGCTTCAGTAGTCAGCGGGGACGGGAAGAGTCGTACTGCTCTTCTCCTCCTTCAGCACAGCTCGCAGTCTATCGTAGAGTGGACTTCAGAGTAGCGCACCGGACAAGCGACTGCTTGGCACGTTGGGCCTCGCTCTCTTCTATCCTTGATCACCAGGCCCGTGGAGGAACGGAATGGATCGGCTCTAGCTATCCAGTAGGCACTAATCTAATTGGCAGTCAATCGGGGATGGAGGAACTCTGTTGTGAAACGATTATGTTTAATAGAATACTTACACGCTCGACTGCGTGAAGCAGCTCCGGCTCGCTTGGACTGCGGGCAACTTGTTGATGATCCAGGCAGGATGCGAAGGCAGCGTCGCTCTGCGCGCCAAGCAGCTTCGTTACCTGCGGGATATACAAATCGCATAGCAACAGTGCTAGCGCCGGTGTAGTACCGATCTAACAAGGTTGCTCGTGCGCGCCGCATGTTGCAGCGAGTACCTGGAGCAGGATTAACCCGTCTATCCCAAAGTTGGGATGTAAACCGGTAGCCCAATGGTAGGCGCTTTAGATTTGGCTAGCAGGCATACCAAGCTGGCAACCACACGCGGGTTGCAATCTATCCCTGCGCTGGCGCCCAGTTCGAACTTGCGTATGTGTGCGCTCGCGCAGACATTCAGCTTGAAGCTTCATGCATGCCGCGGCGGCCGTTAAATCTTAGCTACTTAAGGAACCTGGAAACTGTACGTTTGATACTCATGCAGGTCAATGAGGATCTCTCAGGATTTGACCTGGTACCTTAACGTCAGTTGTACCCGGATACCGCGGTACAGCAGGATTCTTAGTTGTCATTCGAGGTTATGAATCGGATACGTCGGTTGGGTCATTCTGTACCTCTAATAATTAGGTACACCCTGTATCAGATATCCCTCAATTCTTCCCTAATAATCAATGTACCAGTGTACCTGAATCGGGGCACGATTTGGGTAGTACCAATTGCTACGGGAAGTCGCTCTAGGCTCTTCTCACATAGATATGGCTATCCTCTAGTCGTACCTCTATTCTAGTGCTGGTATTGATATTTTATGGGAGCCTTACCCTTCCTCCTATTCTAATAGGAAGGTAACCTGATTCCTGGGCATGAACTATGTTGTTCCGCCCTTCATATGGGTCTATGTGATTTATCGCATATTGATAGGTAATCTCTAACCTCAGTTGGTCGAGTATCTCACATGCCCCTCCCAGGTAAGCCTTTTCGAGGTCTTGCCGAGGATCAATGATCCGACCAGTTGTGGTTATTCACAAACTTGGAATCTGGTTCTTATATACAGTGCAAGGGTACAGTCGGCCGGAAAATTAAGGTCGATAATACCACGCGTACTGGTAATGTTTTACTCAAAATTCTTCAGTTTTGTTGCAGATGTTCATCGAACGTCTGATTTTCCCATGTCATCCCTATGGATGGGTCGCATGTAGGATTTTCGATCGGATCTAAAATCGGATCCAAAACTTTCATTTTTTTTTTTAATATTTGTGGGGGGAAACCGTGATAACAGTTTACCCTATCCCTACAAAGCAACTTTTTGAATCTAAGTTAAGTTGAAATAGCGGTGAAGTGGGTGATCCACTTCCAACGCTTTATGTTGAATAACGTGATATGATTAGCTAATTCTCACGCTAGCCGTGTGGCTAACGTTCGCGCAGCTGCCGTTTGTCCTCAATGGACCGGCTGATGCAATGTCTTTTTCGAACGAACGCAGCGGATTCCACAATGGATCGGCTGTCGCTCCAATCCGTATTGGATTGGCATCGGGGTCCGCAGTGGCCCATCATGTGATTTTCAGTTAAAGTGGTCTCTATGTTACTTCGCAGTATTAGTACTTCGCATAGAGTGTCGCAGTGACTGTACTTTCACGTGATTTGGCGCTTTATGAGTTCCTTTCATTGCTGATTTCGGCGGCTCCAAGGCACGGCCTTAAGCTAATGAAATTCTGAGAATGTTGCTGAGAGAGAGCTTAAGTGAACTATAGCAACCGTCGTCGCTGCTCAGTCTCGTGTTTGTTATCGAAAGCGGCGAGAACACGCTTTGCGTTTTTCAAGTTTGATTTAGGTTCCCAGGAACAGTCGTCCATTGGGTAACCTTTCCATTTGATTAGGTATTGTAAGTGATCGTTTTCGCCTCGCCTAGTCAAGATTTTCTCCACTTCGTATTCGTCAGAGTCCGTGGCTGCCGGGAGTGGGGTCCCGTGCAGTCCAAGGGTCTGTGAATCAGTCGATGGCTTGAGCAAGCTGCAGTGAAATACGTCATGAATTCTAGCGGCAGCTGGAAGTTTCAGTTGGAAAGAGACTGGAGATAGCTGACGCAGTATCTTGTAAGGGCCGTAATAGAGTTGGCGCAATTTGCGACTCCGGCGTTCCTTATCCCATGGTAATGTTATTCCATTGGTTGAAAGATATGCATAGGCTCCAGGATATAGGGATGCTGAGATGTTTCTGCGTCGTTTGTCGGCATCTCGCTCCATCCATTGTCTCGTAAGTTCCATCCGTTCTCGTACTTCTTGTTCAATATTGTGAATTCCAGCTACGAATTCATCTATGTCAGGGTCGGTTGAATCGCCCCGGCGCAGTATGTTGTCTCTGTCAAGATTAGTAACCGCATGTCTCCCTTTTTCTATATAGTAAGGTGATAAGCCAGTGGCTCGAGACGGAGTGCTGTTAATGGAAAACTGAATCTTTGGCAAGAGTTTGACCCAGGTGTTCTGACGGTATGTAATGGACATGCGCATGGCTTCCTCTACGAAAGCAATCATGCGTTCTGTGGTCCCATCCGTTGACTGGTGTCTTGAAGACGATAGCTTAAGAGCTGTTCCAAGATGTGCGTGGAAAGCCGTCCAAAATTTGGATGTAAATTTGCTATCTCTATCAGATACAATCTCGAGTGCTATGCCATTTTCATATATGATGTGCTTTAGAAAAAGCATGGCTGTCACTTCGGCTGTAGCTGTACCCCATGTTGGTATTAACCATACTCTTTTTGAGAAACGGTCTACTATAACCAATAGGGCGTCGAATTCCTGCCTTGAAGAAAAGGGCAGGTGCGTTACAAAGTCTAGTGCGTAATGTGTGCCTGGCCGGCGAGGAATTGCTAAGCTCTGTAAGAGACCTTGCGGTGCCTGCCTATTAATTTTGTTTTGCTGGCATTTTGCACAAGCAGCTAGAAAAATGTGTACGTCTTGTCGTATGCGAGGCCAGTATGCATGCCGCCGTATCTCATACTCGGATCTGTTGGAACCGAGATGCATTGCGGTAAGTCCTTGGTGGACCTCTGTCATTAGCTTATTGCGTAATGTTGGCATGCCATGCTCTAGACTGTCGTCTGGCACACAGACTAATTCTTCACCGGTGTGGCTGGTATGGTAAAGCAAACCATGGCGTAGAATATATTTCCCGCTTTTTATGGCTTGTTTTGCTTGCGTCTCTGTGACGATGAGCTTACCTTTTGGAATTGTCTGTTTGGCTGTACGTAACTTTGATTGTTGATCATCTTGTTTCTGCATATTTTTCTGCAGGCGATCATCAAGTTTGAACGGCTTAGGCAAGCTCAGTTGCTTGAATATGCTCCCAAAATCGGGGCACAACTGATAATGTTCTGTCTTGATTTCAATAAAGGTTTGTTGTACGTTCGCTTGATAATAAAGTATCGATTCGTGTTCGGCTTCGTATTGGCCATAGCCAAATTCGCCGAAGTCTATATCGCGATCTGAGAAGTGGAAGGTCTCATTCGCGTTATCTTCATTGCTTGAACTTTCCAGTTCTAGCAGACCTTGTGACGCTTGCCAGGCAATCTCGGAGTGAACGTCAGGGAAAAGTGACGCTAGCTCAGCCGTTTGGCGTGGCCGTGTTTTTTCCGCGATGTGCTCCGTTTCAATGGCGACAAGTCGGCTCAAGGCATCACCTAGTAAGTTCGATTTCCCGGGTAAATATTCAATTTGGTAGTTGTATTCGGAAAGAGCCATCGCCCAACGGGCTATACGGCCTCCGGCTTCACGACCTTTTTTGAGATATTGAAGTGATTGGTGGTCACTCATAACCTTGATTTCGAATGGTGATCCTAGCAAGTAGTGGCGGAACTTCTTTACGCTGTAAACTATGGCCAGGCATTCAAGCTCTTGGACCGAATAGTTAAGTTCATGTTTGTTCAGTCTTCGACTGACATAAGCCACCGGTAGTGGGTCTTCACCATATCTTTGCCATAAAACTCCACCTATAGCAAATGCGCTGGCGTCAGTACATAGAAATATGCGACGTTGTGGGTCAAATTGGCGTAAGATTGGGTATTTGGTGATAGCCTCTTTCAATTTTTCGACGGCCTCCGTATGTGACGGGGTCCAGTCTTTGATCACGTTTACTCCTTTTTTGAGTAAATCTGTGAGAGGTGTCACTATTCTTGCATATCCGTCGATGTGTTTACGATAGAATCCGGTGAGTCCTAGGAAGACGCGGATTTCTTCTTGTGCTTTGGGGCAAGGCATCGTGATGATGGCTCGTACTTTCTTGGGGTCCATTGCCAACTCATTGTTGCCAACGATGCAACCTAGGAATCGTACGTATTGACAAAACCAAGCACATTTTTCGACTGATAAGTGTATTTTCTCTTCTGAGAGAACCTCGAGTAGACGGTTAAGATGCTTCTGGTGGTCCTCGGCACTATTAGAAAAGACAATCAAGTCATCCATATAGCACGCCGCCCATCCTTTACATCGTTGGTTGTCTTTGTCGAGGTATGTACCTTCGGATGTGTCTCCGATGTTAACACGTTGCCATAATAAGTTATGTTTCTTGAGGCGTCCTTCTACCCAGCGCTGAAAAGCTGCTGAAGCAGTGAGAAGTCCCATTGGCAAAACGCGATATTGAAATGTTCCATATTCACATGAAAATGACGTTTTGTGGCGACTGTCGGGATGTAAGCCCATTTGCCAAAACCCATGGCGCAAATCTAACTTAGAAATAAATTTTGCGTTTCTCAGTTTCGCCCACATTTCCCCTAGTTCGGGAACCATATACTGCAGGCTCTTTGTCCGTGCATTTAGTTGTCGTAGGTCTACTACAAATCGGTAGCCTTTGTTTTCGTGTGGCAAACCCTTCGGTATGATTAAAACCGGGCTACAAAATTCACTTGTGGAGTCTTCTATCCATCCTGCGTTTTTCATTTCTACGATGAATTTTTCGAGGCTTGGAAGTAATGCTCGTGGTATTTTGTAATTGCGTTTAGGAATGGGGCAATCGGTAAGATCATCTTTGTCTTCGATGCGCACCATTTCTTCTATTGGCATGTCTCTATAGCCTTTCATGGGCTTGAGACATACATAGTCTTTCGCTAAGGTTTGTTGTAACCACGAAGATTGGGGTTGATGACTTTTGTCTATCAACTCTTCGGGTAGTTTACTTTGTAAAATTTTTTCAAACATTCCATTGTTTTTGTTGGCTAGCTCGCCCTCTTGCGGCTCTAGTTCTCGAGCGCGGTACGCTTCGAGTTTCCTTTTGCTTGATGCACACAGATTTTCTCGTGGAAACGCCGATCGGTTTCTATTACCCGCTTTGGGATTCATGCTTCGCGAGGGTTTCCGGGATTTGAATTTTGTTGGATTGTCCATGCTTAGCACTGGATTCTCCATTTCATGGAAGTTTTTACTCTTCTCATAAGAGTCTGTACTTCCTTGTCCCTTCGTTACGGTCATACCCGCGGGGGACCCGATGTCATGTCGTGTCACGCCCTGCCCTTTTAAAATTTGCTGTGATTTTATCTTGCTAGAGGAGTTCACACTTGCTAAACATAACATAGTATCCCGGAGGTCGCCTACCGAATGGTCAAGTAAGGTAGGCTCTATGTTAGAGTGCATTGTGTCGTCTCCTATTGGTCGGAATTGTAGAGCACGTCTGGCTGTCGGAACTTTTACTTTGGTTCCTGTCGCGGACGGTGCTGCCATTTGTTTTATCTGTTCAGAACCAGAATTTCGTCCTTTGGGCATGGTCCGCATGTGCGTCGGTTTCGATGGGGCTAACGAGTAGTCACGAGCTCTAGGACTCATGTACTTCGTTATAGCCTCCACTTCTGCGTCTGCCTTGTCGGAAGTGATGCCGTTATCGGAGGTCATGGGTAGTTTACCATGCCTTTCTAATGTTGCTACCTTGTGACAGCTTTTGCTGCAAGCAGACATCAACTTTTCAGGACGTCTTTTACAAGGTAGGTTTATAGCGGCTGCGGAGCAGGAGCTATTGGAGCATTGTCGAAATGTAGAAGATTTTTGGCGCTTTTTAGGCTGCCATCTTTTGGATCTATCATTTTTGACGGCTTCTTCAACGTTTTTCAGAAGTGAAGCTGTTGTCATGACATATGCCACTTCGTCTTGAAGTGATTCTTGGGCGGTTAGCGAGGGATTTTTCATGCGCTTATTTTGCGCCTTCTCGCGAAGTAATCTTAACCGTTTTCCCAATTCCACCGAGTCGACTATTTCTATGTCAGATTCAGTGTCGTTATTTGTTCCTAATGTTAGGATATGGTGGCGAAGCAAGTTCGCTCTTCCATCAGGATGGCTTTTGTCTCTATGCGGAGCGTTTTGCATCGGCATTATTGTAGAGCATCCATGTATGCATAGGTGCTTATTTTGCGCCTTGCTGTACCAGGAGCATTCTGCTCGTGCTGGTCTTATGAGTATGTCGAATTTGCTCAGGAAATCATTTCCTAGGATCAAGTCTATTCCGTTAGGAAGACTAGGAAGTATAGCGCATTGCGCTTGCAAATTATCCGTGGCGAAATTTAGTTGGACATCGACTCCTTGACACGCGGTGGCTGTACTGCCATCACCCAGGGATACTACTAAGTTTCTTCTGTAAGTGACTATTTTCTCGTGTTTCAAGTTAGGGTTCCCTCGTAAAGTATTTACCACTAGTTGACTAGTGAACGAGATGGAAGCTCCTGTATCAATCATACAACGCGCTTTTTGCACGCCAAATAAAAATGTAGGTATGATGAATTGTTTGTTTGCCAGTTTCGTGGGGGCAGAATCGCCTCCCGTGACTGGGGGATGGTTATCATGCGCATTTGTTGCGGATGAGGGTGGGCCTCGTGTTCTGGTGGAACTACCTGAGTGTGTTCGCTTTGAACCTCTGGTGTTACCTTTTGAACTCCTAGTTGTTGCACATAGGTTGGCTATTTCTGTCGGGACGCCCACTTCCTCCTCTATGTCATAAGAGACAGTGAGATGAGAGAAAGTGGCTTTTTCCTAGCGACGAAATTTATTAGGCCCTCGGCCTCCACTCTTATTATTTCCCCGTCCTTTGCCTTTGCCTTTCCCACCCGTAGGTTGGGGGTTTCTGCATGATGTCATGTCGTGACCTGGCTTTTTGCAAATTAGACACCAAGGTTTACCTTGATAAGTGTCTTTGTTGAAACTGTTCCGGTGGCGTGGATCCTTTGGATTCACACCCGGTTTAATTTTACCGTCCGGACCTACACGTACGTTCCATTCGGCCTCACTGTAATTAGTGCGGAATAGCCGAGTGGATACTCGTGGTTCATCGTTTCCGTTACCATAGGCGAATAGGGAAGCCTTATTAGGGTGCCTACTTGTCGCTCGTTTATGGTTGTTCTTCGAAATGGCCGCATTTAAGTGGCTCTTTTTCTGGAAACGTCCCTTGTTCCCATTCGTGCGAGGATTCGAATCGTATTTTCGATTGCGGAAACTTGTTCCTCCTCGCTTCGAAATTGAGTTCAGAGATTCACTCCGTGCAGTGCGTGATGCATTATTCACAGCAACCTCACGTGTCTTCGCGATACGAAATATTTCGTTAACGCTGTATTTTAGGTGATGGGGTCTTGAGGCGATGTACTCGGATAGTGGGGCCGATAAGGCTCTCAACACTAGAGCTCGATCTAAGTCCTCATTTAAGGGGGTTGCTCCAAGGCGATTCAAGATACCAATCTTGTTCGTCCTTGTGGTGATTAAGTCACGTACAGAACCCTTTCCTTGTGATAGAGTGAGGTAGTCCAATAGGGCTGCCTCTAGTCGACCTGGTCTATCGTACGTCTTTGAAAGAAACTTGCATACGGAATCGAAAGGTATCAAGTCTGAGCGCTCGGCTTCATACTTTCCCTTGAATTTCTCTCTGCTAAAGTTTGATCGTACGGCCGCGGCGACCTTCCCATCTAATGCGCTTCTTAAGCATAGTGGTGTGAGGTATATTTCCTTCACAAATGCACATTCAGACATGAAATGCTTTTTCCACTCATTCGAATTCACGTTGCTTCCGGGTCTAAACTGAGCGTTGCTCGATAGTCTTTCCGGGTATTGTAGTGATCGTGGTACCTTTTCCTTCTCTCTATCGAGGTATTTCTTCTTCGCTAGGTCATAATACATGTCAGCCAACTCTTTGGTGGGTGCACGTAGGACCTTCTCTAGATAAGTAGCGCGGTCTAAACCACTCTCTTT
>CALGTL010000115.1 GCA_937901475.1 uncultured Dehalococcoidia bacterium | reverse complement strand
GTGGTTTAGTGGGGGCAGGCAGATAGATCCACTAAAACTCCACTCTGAGGAACCTGATTCAGCACACAAGGAACGTATGGTTGTTCAAGAACAAATTACTCCTCTCATCGAAGAGATGCACAAATCTCGAGGAAGAAACAAAGTGGGCGAAAGCAAGAGTGGAGTGCCACAGTACGAAGATAAACTTCGTGTAGGACCTTTACAGCTCGCAGAGCAAATGGGTCGTTGGGCTCAAGAGAACGACTTCGCAATGGAGGATATAAGCAGAAGCGCGATTCTTGACAAAGCTATGACGGACATGTACAACGATGCTGACCGTAACGTTGCGGAAATCAATAGCATTGTGCCATATCTCGAACAGAACATGTTAATGTATAAGAGCAACATGTCCCTAGAAATGTTTAGAAAAGCTAACAATAATGGCAAATCTTCCGAGCAATTAAGCCCGATGAGCATGGTTGAAATAAACGCTGCGATCATAAACGACTTGAAAGGTGATGAAGAATACTACACCGGCCAGCCTGATCAAGAACTTTTATCTCAAGCGTACTCGACAGGTTGGGCGAAGTGGAACGCACTTGAAGATGCTGAAAGGCGTAAGTGGGAAAAACGGAGCAGCGACAGTACCAACGGCTTTCTTGAGTACATGGAGAGTCTACTTAACTAATAACTGGAGTAATAAAATGAGTAAATTAGGATCATTAGTTCGTGAGAACTACGGCGGAGGTAGCGACGCTCCCTTCGTCTGGTCAGATGCTGATACCATTAAGACGCCTGACGGTCAACTGCATCGTCTGGAGTCTATAGATGCTCCAGAGATTGTTCGTTTTGATCAAGATGGGGTTGCCGACCCCGATAGAAAAGCTACAGCGGGCGCCAATATTGCGAGCATTGCGGCGCAGCGCGCGGCGTTAGAGAACGGGTACACTAACATTGTGCCTGTTCTCAACGAAGACGGTAGCCCAAAGATGGATGCTACAGGCTCTCGCCCCATCATTCGCCTTCACAACGCTGAAGGCAGAGACTACGCGTCGGAAGCCATTCGAAGTGGGATGTTTAAACCCACACGATTCTCTTCAGATGATGAGCGCGCTTTACACGATTGGGCAGAGTTCACAGGCGCAGAGTCAGACTTTGATCAAGCGTCGGTAGCTGTGCAAAATGCTATAGCAGCAGAGACTGGCGAGCTGAGAGCTCGTCCAACAGCCATCAACGAAGAGCAGTACTCGTATGGTGGATACTCTAGCAACTTAGCGTTTCGTAAATACGATCGCACATTAAATAACAAATCTCTTAACCCTATGTCTGATTCGTGGGAGCAGGGTTGGATCGGCGCTGAAGAAGGCGCCTATGGCTTCTTAGAGCTACTCGGAGACACTACTGGAATAGAGAAGCTAGCTGAGTCTGGAGAAATCGGCGTGTATAGAGCGCGCGCTCAACAAGAAGAGTACGCCGACATACTTACGGATTGGAAAGATGTCAACGGTATAAACTCTGGTGTTAGCTACCTCGTTAACAATGCTGCAATGTCGTTGCCTTACATGGTGACAACAGCTGCGGCTGGCGTGGCAGGTGCTGCCGTAGGAGCTGTATCCGCACCTGTTCTTGGCACAGCTGTGGCGGTTGGTATTCCATCACTCGTCTACGCTGGTCAAACATGGAACGAAATGGAAGGCGAAAAGAATGCAGGTGTTGCACTAACTGCTGGCGTTATACAGGGTGCTCTTGATAGAGTAGGTGTCGGAGCTCTTGTAGGCATGAAGCCTAAGGATATGGGCTTCGCTGCCGTGAGTAAAATCATGACGTCTAAAGGTATGCCGAGAGAGGCTGCAGAGCAGTATCTAGCTGAAGCGACGAAGCAAGAGATTGCAGACGTCGTGCGCGCTTCAGGTGAAGCAGCTGTAGCGAAAGTTGCAGCTAAACAAGCAGGCGTCAACTTTCTTAAGTCAGCGTCTAGAGAGGGCGTCACCGAAGTTATGCAAGAAGCAACTGGATATGTTTCAGCTAGCATCGGCTCAGATAAAGAGTTTGAATGGGAAGAGCTGAACCAGCGGATGATAGCCGCAGCTATTGCAGGCTCTGCTTTAGGTGGTGCATTCTCCGTACCAGGTTCTGTCGTTGATGGAGCTAAATATCATGGACTCATGGGAGACACTGAGATAGCGGATCATACAACTGCTGTCAAGTCTGCCATTTGGGCTGAGCAAGAAATAAAAGAAAACGGTTATATTCCTTCAAACAAAGAGAACCTTGCTGAGATCCACGCAGAAATGAAAGCTGGAGATTTCGGTACATTAGACGAGTACTCTGATCTGTGGCGCACAGCCGAGAAAGAGAAATCAACAGCTCAGCGCGTATGGGATAAGCTCTCTAACTTACCAGCTCTGTGGCAAGGATCTACTCGTAATCTCTTTTCAGACAGTATACTAGAACGATCACGCACTGCTCGCATTGCTGCCGATCTTTTTGGCGGCAACCCAGATCGCGTGTTCTCTGGCGACAGTTTTGAAGATGCTAAGCACCACAAGGTCGCTACTTACAAGAACTTTATGACGCGCCCTGAAGAGATGTTCTATCAATTGAATGGTAATAAACCGTTTACTCAAAGCGATAAGAAACGAGTCAGTGCTAAACTGTACGACGTTATGAAAAAAGCGGTTGATAAAGATGGTAACTTTGATGCAGAGCTTGTTCCTAAAGATCTTGACAGCCGTGAAGCGTACATAAAGGTAGCAAAAGAACTCAACGCGTTGTCAGAGAAAATGTACGCTGACCAGAAGGTGCACAACCCTGAGCTTGGATACGTTAAGAACTACTTGCACACATTCAAATCGCTTGATAAACAAGCGGTTCTCAAGAAGCGCACACAGTTTCAATCACTTCTACAGTCAGAATATGGCATGACTGCTGCGGAAGCTGATCAGATTGCTGGCGCTATCGTCGACGATCCTAACGTAGGAACCGTAGAAGAAGCGTTCTCAGTTGTATCAGGAGGTATTGTACCTGGATCTCATAAGAAACGTACGCTCAACCTTGCACAGAAAGAGAAGTTCGCTGAGTTCATGGAACAAGATCTGTTTGCTAACGTATCGCACGCTACTAAAAGTGCAGCACGATACGTTGCGCACCGTGAATACATCGGTCAGAACGGTAAGGTGATAACAACCATGCTCGATAGAATGAGTAGAGAAGGTCTCTCTGCCGCTGAAATCGGACGCATTGCTTCTGGTTTAAAAGACTATCTTGATGCTGAGTCAGGTACTTATAACCGCCCCACTTCGGAGTTTGGTAAGAAGGCGGAGGCGATTCAGAAGCACGCAATGATGCTGATGACGTTTGCAGGATTACCACTTGCTGTTTTCTCTTCGTTTGTAGAAGCTGCACTCATAGCTCGTGGTGTTGATGGCGCAGGCCTTAAAGTTATAAAGTCATTCTCTAAAGACTTTGCTGAGGGCATGGTAAACTACATGAACGACTTTGCTCTCACAGCGCAAGGCAAGACAAGCTATCGTAATGATACAGCCGCTGAAGCTCGCATTCGCGATGCGGGATACTACGAGTGGGATGTGGGTGCGGCCACCACAACAGGTGTTTCTGAAGTTCATGCCAGACACGCAAACTATTACAAAGCGTTCTTCAAAGCTAATGGCTTGACTCAATGGACTGATTACACTCGAGCTCTACGAGCATCATTCGCTGGAGACTTTCTCAATGACAACATGGAGCTGATAATGAATCAGCGACGTGCAGGCACTCCTTACACTCGTGAAGTGCAAGAAGCAGAGCTCAAGCTGCGCAACCTCGGTTTAGACATTGATCGTTTTTCTCCCATCTATGAAATGGTTGGAGCTAACATTAAGCTATCTGATGAGCAACAAATGTATTACGATGATTCAGTGCGCACTCTCACGTACGGCTTCGTCAATGACGCGATTGTATTGCCTCAAGCATCCAACAGACCTTTGATGTATCAAGATCCTAGGTTTGCGCTGTTCATGCAGTTCCAAGGTTTCATTTCAACCTTCACTACTAAGGTTCTTCCAAAACTTTGGCGTGACGCGTTTGGAAACTCTACTCCAACAATGATGTATTCAGCGTGGGCTACAATGATGACTATGATCATGCTAGCTTTCGTGTCGCAGGCAATGAAAGACTGGATTAAGTACGATACGTTTGACGAAGGAGACGATGAGTATCCCTCAAAGACCGCAGGCAACCCGTATCTTAACACGCCAGAGTATATACGTCGTGGCGTGCTTTCGACAGGTCTGCTTGGAATCAGTGAACGCGCAATCAATACTGTGTTTCCTCTGTACGCGCAACGTAGCGACAACCCAGGAGACTGGCTGTACAATCAAGCGGTAGGCGAAAGCCCTGCGCTTGGCTATGTACAGAGAGTTGCGGGTGCTTCGTATGCCCTCGCGTCTGGAGACGTCGGCAAAGGAGTAGAGCAAGGGCTGAAGGCAGCACCTGTCTTTGGACCGTTCAACCTCGCAAATAGAAAGATTGGCAACTATGCTTCGGATTGGAACTTTAATGGAGAATAATTATGGGAAAATTTAACACTAACGCAGGCTCAGGCAAGACTAGCAAGCTGCGTCAGCTGATGTCCCGACCCGAATCAGGAGTTACGTTACCTGTCGAACCGGTCGTCGATGCGGTCGGTGAAGTCGCACCGATCACACAAACCGGAGAGATGGCTGCAGCCGCCCCAGCACGCGACAATCCTGTGCTCAACGCGCCTGCAATAACAGAAGATTACAGTTCGTTCAATCGATCAGCGATGGATCCGTCTGTTAATCTGAGGCGATCAGAGGATCTGCCTTTGCCTCCTGAAGAAGTGAGTGTAGAGCAGCAGGATATGCTTGACTATCAAGCGCAAGATCGCAATAGAGTTGCTAATCTCAGAGACAGAGCGGTTGCTCCAGAGCCTGTTGTACTGAATCGTCAAGCGGTCGCATCCGGCATAGTTGATGGAGGTATCTTTAACCGTGCAAATCAGATGGCGGACTCCGCAAAGACAGGTACCCTCGTGCCTCCACAGTCTCTGCGAAACACCGCTGGATTTCCATTAGCTGAGGAAGGTGCGTCAGGTGTAGAAATCGCAGATGCGATAGCGGCCACGCGGGAGGGATCGGTTCAAGCTGCTTTCAATCGAGTCGGCGCTATAGACAATACTGATCCACGCAATCCAGTAATAGATCTTGATATGATCAAAGCAGGTTCTATTGTTACTGAGCACATGCTCATGACGCTATCTGAAGGTGACACAAATCTAGGCATTGATACTGTACCTGATCCTGTGAGTGATGCGCAAGGCATCACGGAATCAGCGGTTGCGTCTTCTGATATGTTCACAGAAAGAGACACCAGCAATCCCAAAGGATTTAAACGTGTGGCTAAGCAGCAAGGTAACGCGCACATCGGGCAACAAATCGCTCTCGAGTATCAACGCTTAACAGGTAACGAAGTGCCTACAAAGATACCTACAAAAGAAGCAGAAACTCTTGGCGACACATTTAAAACTATGTGGGCGATTCAAAATCCTAACCTAGTTAAAGTAACTAAAGATCCAATAACTCTACAGAATTACTATGAGTTTACTCCACAAGGTGAAGATGTTATCGCTCAAGGCGTCGACACGCGTCGTAGATTGTTCCCATCTAAAAACGTTCAACCAGCTAAGACTCCGCCACCGAGAGGAAATCTTGTGGGCGATGTTGGTGACAACCAAGTGAAGAAAGTTCAAGGCCAAGTTGGTAAACAATCATTTGGTAAAGTTCTTGAACAATCGATGGTCAATCTTTCTACAATCCCGCATGTCGTTGATTCACAACGTCTTCGCATTATCTACGCCACAGCGCTTCCTGTTTTGCAATCTGGTGATTACACTCGCGTGTCAGCTACGATGCACAGCATAGGTCCAAGCAAACTGAAATCTTATGAAGCAAAACATGGACCAGATATTGCGATGATTGAAATAGAGAAAGCTGCAGATAAGTTAGCTCAGTCTATCCAAGCTCTCGCGCAGGAGTCTGAGGGAGCCAACTACCTGACGTACGCCATTCAAGGATTTCAAGGTCGCATCTCACCACAGCAGTCTAAGTTTAATCCTGTGTCTTCGAAGACTGTGAGGATGGCAACTCGTAACGCCGTCCCATCTCCAGCAAAGCCTGGATCTCGTGTTGAATACAATCTCAAGCAGATGTACGCTGGCGCGTTAGTTCCAGGAGCCGATGGTGTATTGCCGGCTGAGCGTGAAATTAAGTTTGAAGCGTACGCCAGTAAGCTTGAAGCGTGGGGAGATCGCCTAGCGGTTGCGCTAGAGATGACAGACGCAGAATCAAAGGCCATCACAGGCGCTATTCAATCTGGCATGCCCTTGACTGACCCTGCGTTCCCTCTGATAAAACCTTTAAATCTTGACGTTGAAGCAGATGCAGAACTTATCCAGAGCATTCTTGAAAAAGGTGAGGATGGACCAGCGTATGTGGACGGTCTCATGGACGCCGCTAAGTATCTAAAAGCTCGTCGGGCCAAGCAAACATACTACTCTTATTTCAATGGTTACATTGACGGTAAGACGAACGGTATCGCGTCTAATGGTATTCAGATGGGTAATACAGAAACTGCGTATCGCACTGGTGTTCTGCGCGCTAGCAAGACTGATTACTTAGATGATGGTGATGTGCGCGACGCGTTGAGGCAAAGTCTTCTTCATGCAATTGATAACGATGGATTCGATGGAAGCATAGGTAACATCGCCTCTGAGTTAGATGCAGTGGCCACGGCAGTATTCTCACATCGTGAGATGTTGAAAGAAACAACTATGGTCTTCGCATACGGTATGGACGCAAGGCATATGCACTTCAGTTTAGATGCCACGTTTGATTTGTTAGAAACAGATCCAAGTCTTATCAAAGATGAGGCAACGCGAGTTAAGTTTGTGTCCAGTTCAGACGCCGTTAGAAAAGCTTTAACTGATCCAACAACAGGCACTACGGTTGGTAGAACGCTCTTAACAATGTTCAAGCCGCAGCTTGAGTCGGTCATATCGCCTGAAGCATTAGCCGCTCGTTCTATCATGCGAGCATCATCTGTTATGTTTGCATCTATGAACGCGCTCATGACTATGACTGGACCTACCGGTAACGACCTACACTTCGGACGAGATACGCAGATACCTGGCGAAGCCACTGAGACTAAGTATCGAATTACGGGGGACAAAGTTCAAGGTGGATCTCGAGAGTTCACTTCGTACCATCAGCAATCTGAGCCAACAGCAATGGCTCCAAAGAAAAAGGCGGATGGTGCAGTGATATACGGTGGGCACGCCTATGGAGGGTCTGTTGTAGGCCCTGTGCAAGCTCTTGATGCAGCCACCGTAGCTCTATCAACTACTGGAAAGACTTGGAACAGATTGAAGCAAGCCAGTGGTGGGAACCCATACACTCTAACTATCTACGATGCTTTCAAGACTGATGCAATGGGCTATGACGTCATTCTTGAGGATGTTAATAAGAATTGGTTAGACGTCTCTATGGAGTGGTCTTATCTTGAAGCTAATCAGAAGTCACTGCAAGATACAACTGCTAAGTGGAAAAAGGAGATTGCAAAGCGAGATCCTGAGTCTCCAGTCTCTGAGAACGAAGCTGCGTTCTTGAGATGGATAATGAAGGAACATGATGATGGTACTGGAAAATTTACCATGCCTAACTTTAAATCACGAGTTGTTAACGGAGGAGCGTTTGACAAACGTGGTATAAAAGCGAGTGAGGCAACTTCAGATTTCCAAGAAGCTATGCGAAAAGTTGGGTACGATTGGATGTCTCCTCCTGAGGAGGTTACAGTTTTACAACTGCGTACTTTTGTAGATCAAATAGGAAGCCTGCTTGCTGTTCCTAGTAGACTAGATCGAATCATTAAGTACACCAACAAGCAGAAGCAGCAGCTACGTAAAGAGATCTTGGCTAAGGGGCATAAACATCCATCAGGTCGAGTCACTGCGTTGCAGTACTATGCGCATTAAACGTTAACAAAAAAAATAAGGCGAACCTAAGAGAGACCATTACGGTTTCTCAAGGTTCGCCTTTTTTTTTATTCGATCTAGTTAATCATTTCAGTAGACCGTTCGCAGCAAGCAATCGCTTGATGCCTGTCGAATGAGTGTCTCTTATCTTGTTAGCTTCACTCTCTTCCATTCCAGCGTCTATGTTCTGTCTGAATGCTTCGTCTAGCATAGCGTCATTGAGCCCTGGAGTGTACGCCAAGTCAGCGTTCAGTCCAAATGTCTCAACGTACTCCATGTCGTCAATGGTTGCTCCTCTCAGAGCCATTATGTTGTAGTTAGTCTTATCAGCAGAAGAAGTATTTGCTGTCATCTATGTCTCCCACGTTGAGCTTACCTATCGCAGGTTGCTCTACGCTATCCGTGTTGTTGGTTACTTGCTGTCGTATGGTGTCAAAGAAGTTATCACTTGAATACATATCTATGAATACCTCTTTGGTTCTCTGAAGTAAAACATCTACATCAGATGCATGAGTGGCAAAGCTGTCATGCACAGCTCCGAACGTGCCGTCCCATTCAGCTATCACAAGGGCCATGTGTGCTGCATCCATCGAGTGGATAAAGTTAGGGGATATACCAGACATAAAACCTCTTATATTAGGTCTATCTGTGGGCGTTTTCAGTACATGCTTTACATCCTTGCCATTCAATCTAGCTCTTGCCTTGAAGTCTACAGTTGTGAAGTTCTCATAGCGCGCAACGAAGCCTGATGGAGTTGTCCACTCTATCACGCTTTCACCGTTGCCGTATGTCAGTTCGTATGAGAAACTTTGAATAGCGATGGATGTATCATTCAATTCTATCAACTCATCTTCAGACAGCAGCTTCTGACTTAACAATTCTCTGCGTCTAGCTTTCAACTCGTTGAACTCTTTGCGTGAACCACCGACTAACTCGTGTTTTCCTATTTGAAATTGAGCTAGTTCCTGTAAGTAAGACATTGTCTGCAAAGGCCCTGGACACACAGCATCGATTGCCTTAACTAGTAGCAAAGCTAACTTGTCACAATCCTTACGAGTTATCCCGTACGCGTCAGTGAACTCTTCAGCTCGAACATCGAAGTACATGTTCTCTGCTATCTTACCGGCTCCTGCTGAGTAGGCTCTCGTCATGCTGCCTCTCTTACTGATGCCTTTTCTTATGTGTTTCATAGGCATTCTCTGAAGCAATGAAGACAGACGCTTATCAGTTGCTGCTAGCTCTATCAGCTTCTTTGCAGTTTGAACGTAGAAGTCTTTCTGAATCACTGTAGGAATCAGACCCACAAGTTCGCCAGTTAGAGTGTCTTTGCTTATAGCACCTAAGTGCTGCCACATTTATGTTCGAGCAAGGTCGTTAGGCTTACTCCGGTTCTTACAGTTGTCTCCATGCCATCTTGAGAAGGCCGATCCCTTGTTGTTCTCTATAAGGGACGTATGTCAACCATTGTTAGTAGGTTTGTAAGAACCTGCTGCATGTTACCATGCAGATCAGACTATATCATCACTCTAACTAAAGAGTGCCTTGCGCTTCCACTCACTTGAGTGTACTTCCTTTCGGAATAGTCGTTGAACGTTCCTCTGTTAGGAGGCTTCGCTGCTGATTGCCCTCAACTTAATGGTAGGGGTTCCCAGTCAATTCACAAGGTTTTATAACGGCTAGCAATTAACCGTTGTTCGAACCATCGATAGCTACAGGAAGTTGAGTTAACCCTGTCTCCTGCACAAATCTCCACTCATAGCAGCTCGCTAAGAACATGTAAGGCTTCTCAGCTCTCAGATCTAGCTCGCCTTGAAGGATCTTGTCCCAGTGGTTCGTAGTCCAGTTCGCTCTATCGTTGAGTGTCATCTTGTCTACCGAGATGTCTTCCAAGCCCTCTTCTAAGAGGTGCGCGCGATAGTCTTGCTCACACCACTCAGGAATATCATCAAGAGCGTAGTGTTGGTTGTAGCAGGCGGCGGTATGAACCGCTAACCAGAACTGGCCGGCATCGTCAATAGGCTTAGCGTCTGCAAATAGAAGCAAACCCTTTGCCATGTCACAACTTTGATAGTTTAAAAACGGCTCTGTGTTATAGATTCGTCCACGGTAGTCTGCTTCAAAAGTCTGATAGAACGAATCCCAATCTTTGAGGACTTCTGCCTTTGACTTTATAAACTTATACTCGATGACCTTGCTGCGCCGTCTCTGTTCTTTAGCATCATTCTCGTGAGGTTCAGACGGTGGAGCTACTATCTTATCAATGATCGCATGATTGATCGTCCAGCGTACATTCTGTAGCTTCTCTATCGCTACCACGTAAGGTGCGTCGGCATCGTACAAGAAGTCATGCATTTTATGAGCGTTCTTAGTGACGGCTTGTGGCTCTTTGAAGCTGCCTAATATAGTTTCTTTCACTAACTCCAACGGTATATCGGCAAGCTCTTCCCACTTCGGAGTTGCTTTGAGAATATAAGACTCATCACGCCGTGTTGGTGGAATGAGTTCAGCAAAGCCATGGTACACAAAGCCTTCGATAAACAGGTCACCAATTGTAAGCTGATGCTCTGTCTTCACAGGTTCTCGACTGATAAGTCTTGCGACCGCTTTACCTATCACCATTGATGTTGCCGTCAGTCCTGCTTCACCTGGAAGATAGTCGCTTGATGTTCGTGTGAATTGGGATTGAATAATCTGGAATGAAACTGCGACTAGCTTCTCCAACTTGTCTTCCCAACCGTGGTGAGTTTTAACGAGCACACCACCCCTGTTTGCCTTCTGGTTATTTAGATTAACGCGAGAGACTTTGCGGTTCAGGTACTCGATCACTTGATTTATTGCATACAAATTCAAGTCCCCTTATAATTTATATTTGTGCAAGGCATAGCTCTTGTTATGAGAGCTACGCCACTGTGTTAGTAGTTATAGATCGACCGCTTCAAACTCCAATTCAACGGCGTCAGTCAGTCGAGTAGTACTTGGATCGTAGGTTGCTGCGCCTGCGTCACCAGTCCTGCCTGTGAAACGTGATTTGAGTACACGAAATTTAATTGTGTTCCGTGTTGTTTCATCTTCAGCAATTAAGTTACGAGCAAAAGCAATGATGTCGAACGAGATTTGTTTGATTGAACCACTGCCTTTGATGTCGTCGATAGACGCAAGATGGCCTTCCTCGAACGATTTACCGTCTTGTGCTTTGCGCAAGTGAGATATTAGACCAAGCCATACGTTATGTCTCTTCACTACTTTGAGCAGGTCTGACATGATCTTATCGATCGCTTCGTTACCTGACAGACCTTTGCTTCCTTCAGATACAGCTATCGTTATGTGGTCTAGTACAAGATATTTGCAACCCATGAGGCACATGTACTCGATCTTATCAATCAGAGAGCTATCTCCCACTGAACCTTGGTGATCGAGCAGCACGAGCCGTTCATCACCGAACACTTTATCGAAGCCTGCTTTGAGATCCTTCTCGTCAAGTGGTGGAGGATCAGACACAGATTTCTTAAGTGACATAGAGATGAATTTCTCTGCTGTATCACCAATGCTTTCCTCGAGACTGATGAGGCCGATGCGGCTGTCAGTAGTGTCAAGTAAATCTAAAGCAATCTCTTTGATCACTGTTGACTTACCTGAGCCAGTGCCACTCGTAAATAGAGTGATCTCGCCGTATCTCATGCCATCCAGTTTGTCGTTGAGACCTTGCAAGCACGATGGATATGGTATTGATTTGATCTCTTGACGAGATTTGAAGTGTTCCCACACAGCATCACCTGAAACGATGTCAGCAGGTGACCACTCTTTTGCATCCCATATCGCACGAAGAATAGAAGTCTTACCGTGCTTAAGATAAGACTCGTTAGCGTCTTTCTCTGGCAGTGTAGCAACGTATGCTTTGCCTGTCTTGATGATCTTAGCGATTGTGTCTGTTGCCTTTTCGCCAGCATCATCGTTATCCATCATCAGTATTACTTTTTCAAAGCCATTTATCCAGTCACGTTGCCGCAGCACAGCGTTAGTGTCGCTTGCACTTGGAACACCTACGACAGGATAGATAACGCCTTTGTAGTCCTTGAATGCTTGTGCTACAGACATAACATCTATTTCACCTTCGCAGATTACTAACGTTCTGCCACCAGAAAACTTAGACTGACCGAACATTTCCACAGACTTGAAGTCACCGCTGACAGCAAACGATTTTGGTAGCCTGCGTTCTTTGTATGCGACTGTAACTCCCTTCTTAGTGTATGGGTAATAGTGTGATTGTGGCTTACGGTTCTCATCGAATCCCATCTTGACGTCGAAGAAGTCGACTACCTCCTTAGTAATACCACGACTACTAAGAGCGTGACCACTAAGATCGTGTATGTGGGTGAGGTTAGTAGCTGAAGTATAGGGGGTAGGTCCATAGTCTTTCATCTTATCTCTTTCTAGTTTAGGTTGAACTGTTCTCGAACATGAGAAGCAGTGGGTGTGTCCATCTTCGTATAAGTGGTTTGCGTCTGAGCTTCCACAACTATCGCAGGGGACTTTCATTCGTACTCTCTTTCTTCCTTAAGTTGGATGTTGTTTACTTGGTTTGTCCAGTGGTCGTCACCTATCATGTAGGATCTATCACTCGGCGGTATGAACTTAATAGCTCCTATCTGCTTGTTGTAGAAGCGTGGAGTTACGTTATCACTGAGTTTGTCAGTCAGTACATTGAGCTTGTGTTGTAAGTTACACTCTACGTATGTGAGCCAGCCTTTTGTTTCACAGTTTATGATCATTACAAATTCAAAGTTTGCTTTGCCATGTTCTTCAAACGCTTCGTTCAGCCATCTGCTCGATCCGGTGTAGAACTCCCACTTGTTAGGAGTTTTAAACTTCTTTCTTCGAGTTTTACCAGGAACAATCTTCGATCGCTCTGACCAATATGCCTTTTTCCCTACGTATAACTGTTCGGTTACCGTATTGCGAACCAAGTATATGAACCCGTGATTCTTATCTGGATCAGGAGCTATTCCCTTCCAATGATGATTGCTCATTTCTTACAGCCTCACGTTGTTTGAACTTATCTCTGACTTCTTCGTACTCATCCCAGCTCTTCAACATTCTCAACAACGTGTAGTTTGTGTCAAGGTTGGATGCTTTGTGAGCACGATACGCAGCGCGCACACGACTCCAACGACGTTTCATCGGCACGTCTTTCAGTATCATAGCAGCTTTCTTAGGGCCAACGCCTTTAATACCTTTGATGTTGTCTGCCGTGTCACCAACTAAGCATTGAAGCATCAGTAGTAGATTGGCTTCGTCTTCATCGATGTGTCGTGGTGGCTCTTTCTTAACAAAGTTGTAGTGCCAGCCTGGAATCTGCAGTAGATCTTTATCGATAGCTACAATGATTGGCTCTCTACCAGAGTCCATCATCTCGTAAGCCCAGATACTGACTAGATCGTCTGCTTCCATGTCGTCTGCTTCGATTGCATTGTACTCTTTGATCATGTGCTGACGGCCATACTCGACCGCAGCTTTGATCTTAGGGTCCAACGACTTGCGCTGCCCTTTGTACGATGAATCTACATTGTTTCTGAAGTTACCGTTGCCTTTCACTGCACACAGATAATCATTCACTCCACAGTTTCTTTTGATTTCGTTCATAGTGTATTTGATACCCTTGCGAATATCTTTCTGACGCTGAGTGCTGCACGCTATACGGAAGTACAAACTATCTGCGTCGATCAGTAGTATATCTTGAAACATTATGTTTCCTTTCTAATCGTATTTCTTAGAGTAGTGGTCTGCGTGGTACTTTCGTTCTTTAGTTCCTGCAAACCCCTTGATGTTTAAATGGGTGGCGAGTCGATCACCAAACTGAGAAAAGTCAGTGTTCTCTTGTTCTATTTTACGAAAACATAGCTTGCAAATAGGTTGCACTTTGTTTTTAATAGTGAACTTGTATTCCGGTTCACCACAAATCTCGCAAGGTGTAGAGTCTTGCCGCAGTTTGCTTCTATGTTTCCACGCTGACTTCTTCTTTGCGCGTTCTAGATCCCAATCCATTAGTAGTCAACTCCTCATGTTGCTTAATCGAGGGTTTGTGGCCTCTGGTCAGTGAACTTCGGAGTAGTTGTTCCCGAAAGATGGGTCACCGCCTCCCATACATGCAACTCCGAACCATTTAGGAGCTTCAGCGAACGATTCTTTTAGGATCTGGCCTACACGGACTGCATCATCAGGATGAGCGGCCCAAGCTGACTCGTCATGGTACATTAGACGTGGCTCTGCTCGCAAGCCTTCTTCTTTTATCTTATGCATCTGGTAAGACACTGCTGCTTTGCATGTGATTGCCTCAGCTGATTGAAGAAGATAGTTAAGTGCTTGGTGGTCTGATGGAATGAATACAGTTCTACCGTCTAAGCCAGGAACTTTACCTTCACCTGATGAGAACTTAGTGCGCTTCCATAGCTTTGTGAGCTTGTCTTTCAACTCTTGTAAGCCTTTGATGCCTTTAGCAAAGTCGACTCGAGATTTAGCACCGACCGAAGCGTTTGCTTTACCAGTCAGTACTTGACCTAGCTTCGCATCACCAGCTCCGAAGAGGTACGCATACAAATAAGACTTCGCAACAGGACGGGAAGAGCCTAGAGCGTCAGCGTTACGTTGGTGCTGATCGCCAAATATAACTTCCTCAGTGAAGGCTTCATTACGCACGTAGTGGCACAGACCTCGCAGCTGGTTACCACTTGAATCAGCTCCCACAATTATGGTGCCTTCATCTGCGATGAGCAACTCACGTATTTCTCTACCCCACTCTGCGTTCACGGCAGGCAAGTTAACAATGACTTCGTGACGAGCACGGAATGTTGGTGTGCCACATGTCCACATGTTACCGTGAAGGCGTCCATCAACAAGCTTGTCTACCCAACCTTCGATGACCGCTTTCCTGGACCTAAGGGTGTAGTACTCGTCGATGAGCTTACCGTCTTCGCCGAACGCTGTAAGGGAGGTACTCGTAAGCTTTGGGCCTGTCGTGACCCACTCAAATCCGATTTTCTTTCTCTGGTATTCGTCTGGTTTCCAACCGTTTTCGAGAAGCCATTCTTTAACGAGCTCTGTTGATCCCAAATCGATCTGTTCTTCTCGCGTTCTTTGGAAGGTTTCTTCAGGTTGAATAAGGTGAGTATCGCTTGGCTTAACTTCATGCCCGAAGTACTCCGTTAATTGATTGACGGTGTGATGATTGAAGTCACCGTTCTTTTTGTACTTAGGATTGCGTGGCTCTTTATCAATGTATACAGTTTTCATACCGAGCTTCGGCTCTAGGGTTGCCTTGATAGTCTGCATACGATCGTGCATACGTTTAAGTGTTGCCGTTGCTTTCTCTGAGTCAAAGTTCCAGCCCTTCTTTCGTACTACCGCGTTGAAGATAGCTACGTCGTGCTCGACTTGTAGCCCGCGTTTTATCTTTGGGTTGCGCTCATAAATCGCTGCATATTCTTTGAGCAGTTCATTGTAGACCGCTACGTTTACCATGACGTCTTGCACACAGTACCTCAGCATTTCACGGCTATACTTATCCCACTCGTTGAAAGTTATCTTTGAGTTACCTAAGTGCTCACCCCAACCGGCTAAACCGTGGCGGTGGGTTCGCTTGTAGCTGAGTACTTGAGACATCACAAACGTATCGTGGCATCGGTTGTTGTTCAGATCGACATCGTAGAGATCGTTGATCACGCGGTTATCGAATCCGATTATGTTATGGCCGATCAATAGTTCAGCGTTTTTGAGAAGACGTACACCATCTTCAATAGATCCGTGAAGGTTATCATGGTCTGAGAATTTGTACGTCACTTTAGTGTCGATGTTGTATGCAACGATACACCAGATTACACTGGGATCTAATCCGTCACACTCTAAATCATAAACGAGTTTCATCTTATTTCTTTCTATGTTTGCGTTACATTATTGATTACTGAGTCCTGACCGTATGTCTACGTAGTGGCCACCAGCTTGCTTGTACGAGGCTTTGATGTTGTCTGCAACTTGGTCATATGTCATAGCGCCTACAAATTGCACAGTGACTTCATCACCAGGTTCTAGTGGTCGCTTCGGACGTTCAACCCACTCATAAAAGTGGTACTCGTCGATAATCTTTCGTTGCCGAATGATGTTCACAATGCGGCGAGGGCTTATGTTCCAGTACTTTTGAACGAACTTTAGATCTACGTTCTTGCCGTCGATCACAGCATCGGTTTCCCAACCTTCAGCAGCACTCCACTCACCATTAGCAATGAATGTGTGCTCGACTATTTCACAGTCTAAGTCCATCCAGAACTTTCTATCGGTTCGACCAGTTTGGTTATACAGTTTTGAGTTAGCTGCTCGTTGTTCAATGAACTCATCAGTTACTTTAATGGTAATTTCCACGTTAATTCCTTTCAGATTCTTTGTAATCATAACTCATCTCGAGATACTCGACGAGTTCCTTCATGGATTCGCTGTACGTGTCAAGAGATGATTGTTTTCTACGGTCTAGTGAGTTGCGCATCTTGTTTATTGCATTCAGTTGTTTCTCGTTATCGGTAAACTTAGAACGCCATCTTGTTTCTATCAGCGCGTAACGATCTTCTAGATCCTTCAGCTCCTTATCGTTCATTGATAATCCTTTCTACTTTAAGGGAGCTCACTCTTAGGCGAGTGACCTCTTTATAGCGCACGCTCGCAAGAGCGGGCGTTAGAGCGACGTTAAGCACTTTACTGTAGCTTAGCCCAATTATATAGGATATGGCTCTCAGAAGCGATCTCTCGGCCTCTAAGAGCCATTAGCGAGTAATCAAGTGATGTCTACTAGCTCACAGACATCTCCTGAGCAGGCCAGCGTTTGACTTCCTGCAGTGTTGTCCTCACTTTCGTACTGTGATAGGTTTTCCCATTCAATGCTGTCAGGCATTATCGCGTACATTTCAAGGTACTCTTCTTCTGTGCACTCTTGGTAAGGTGCCTGCTGGTACGTGTGTTCGCTGTAGGGTAAGAAAGAAACACCTGACATCTCATCGAAATGTTTGTATACAAAAGCACCGACTTCAATCCACTCGTCTGACTTGACGTTGATTGTAACCGAAGGCTTATGCTCACACCAATGTCTCTGGTAAGCTAACCACATTTGCAGCTGCTCAATTGCTGAAGTGTCAGCTGTGACTACGGCTTTGTTTGGTGACTTCATAGGGAAGCTGAACACAACAGTTTGATCTGGCTTCATTACGCAAGGTTCTGATGGGATCCCCTGGTCTTTCATGAACTGTGTTAGTGGATCTTTAATGTCTCCACGCACTGTTCTTATGTAGAAAGGGCTGTGGCGGGCATGTATTCCCGAAGCTGAGTCAACAAGCTGCGATACCGTTCCAGATGGTTTCACAGCGCAACAGGCTGTGCTTTGCGGTATGCCAAGACGCTTTGCCCACTTAGCGTTGGTGTTGATTACCACATCTCTTACGTGCTCCAACATCTTATCTAACCCTTTGTTTTTCAATGTAGTCAAGGGGTTATCCATAATGCCTGTCATTGAAACACCTAATAGGCTTTCTTCTTCAGTGTTCGTCTTCCATATCTTACGAAGGTAAGGGAACTTAGTTTGTGTTGCTTGTATTGTACCAATAATAGCAGCGATCTCAGCCTTGCGGACAAGATCATCCACGGTATCCGTAGCACGTACTACGATTTCGCTTAGATTCATTTATGTTCACTAGTAGACGCTAGTTACTAGCGGTAGCGTGTTATAGCCCAATCAGCAAACTTAAGCAGCTCCTCTGGAGAGGCACCACCTTTCATCATGTTTGCACGGTGAGAGACAACCATTACATTGCCTTCACGATTCATTTTCATTCTATAACTTCTTTCTCCTGCACGTTTCCGTACAGATCAGACTATATCATCACCCTAAGTTAATAGGGGCAGGGCGCTTCCACTCGCTTGAGTGTATGGACTTCATATACTGTTCTAGTATGTATGTCCTAGTCGTTGAACCTTCAGGGGCTTCCCAGCCCTAGCTTGGCTGCTGATTACCATATGTTTCCACGTAGGCTTCCCAGCAATTCACCCTGTTTTACTTCTGCTATCTATTAACAGAATTGGTATGGTCGAAGTATTATTTCACTGCCTCACACTGTGGGGATGTAGTAGCTTACCCACTGTGCGCTGGACTATCGCATCAGCCTTTCGGCCGCCTCTTCGCTTAGTCTCTCACGCTGGCTTTACCCTTGCGCCCTGTCGCTCTGCTACGAGCTTCCAAGTCAATCAGAAGAAGTTTTAAATCCGCACAATTAAACGCTTACGGATTGGTACCAAATTCATAGGATGCGTCACGCCTCCCATTCTTGGCTGCTTGTTTCTTTGAAGCCTCACGGTTGAATATACCGCGCTCTCCAGAACCACTCTCGACTAGTGCCATCCATTCACGCATGAACGATACGCTGTCGGGTTTCTCAGTGTACGCGACTGAGTTGTTTGCTAGAGCTCGTTGTGGATTAGTTTCCCACCAAGCACCAGACTTAGCGTGACGCATGCGATCATCTGATAAGTTAGATAGACTGATCATAGCTGAGCGCCTAACGCCACCTACAACAACAACTTCTCCAATCTTACACATTATATCGTGAACTTCTAATGAGGACAGTCTGCGGCCTTTAGCGCTTTCAAACACTCGTGTGACGAAAGTGAATAAATCGACCAGTGGTGCTGGACCGCTGGCGCGACCACCAAATGATTTCAATCGAGCACCAGCGGGTCTAACCTTGGACATATCCCACTTTGGTTTCTCACCGGTGTATAGTAGTGCAATGACCTGACGGAGTGCTTTCGCCCAACCTTCTTTGCTGTCTTTAACAATTACCGTTGTGTCACTCTCAAACATTTCGTCTGGGATTTCAGGAAGCTTTGTAACAAATTGACGCTCCACGGAGAACCCCACTCCCGTACCACACAGTAGAATGAACATAGCTTCATCAAAAGCTTTAGGATCATCGATGGGTAAGTAAGAGCAGTTAAACCCAGCAGTGTTATCACGTGACAAGGCGGTTCCTGCGGACATCATTGCTCGCATTGACGGAAGAACCTCAAGAGATAAGATAGCGTTTTCAATTTTATCATACGTTTTCTTATCTTGGGCGTGCGGCTTGATAACGTTAATCATGTAACGATCAACTGTTTCCGCCCAGGTCTCGCGTCTGCCTTCTTCGTCTAGCCACCGCGCGTAACGTGAGGTCGCAATGAACTGCTGGTAGTCCGTCCCAAGGTGGTTGTTAGAGGTTACGTTAGTTTTCATTAGCATCTCCTTAGTGTGTTTTAATTGCTTAGCATTTCAGGCAAATTGCCGTGGTTGTTTCTGTGTGATGGCGCTCGCCAGTTATCAGGCTTTATTAGATCTGGCAGCCCTAACTTATTAGGACGTCCTGGTTTTACGCCAACTTCTTTGGACATGTTTGCTTCGTGAACTTTAGTCCACGCTTCATTCACGTCGACTCCAGACATTTCCAATGTGCCTACAGCGATGACTACGAGATCTATCAAGCCGTCTACCAGTTCTTCTGGGTCACCTTGGAGGTATGCATCCATCGTCTCTGAGAACTCTTCTGTTAGCATTCTCATGCGTAGCTTCATCAATTCATTGAGTTTATCTGGGTTTGATTCAAGCCAATTTCTCAGCTTGAACTTTATGTGCATGTCTTCTACGTCTGTGATTATGTTATTTATCATCGTTATTCCTCATCCATGAACCCATCATAGCAGCATAATTCACAAGATCGATTACACTGTCTTCCGCTGATTCGAAATTTGTATCAGATCTATCGTCACGTTCCATGATAGAACGAATGCGATTTACTTTTGTAATAATCATGTGCATATAACTTTCATAACCAAATGGAAAGTACTGCTCTTCTGATATTTGCCCGCCTTGATAATCGGCAGACTTCTTTCTTTTCAGCTCAATTGCTTCTTCCATGAAGTCAATCGCTGTTATCTTCTGTTCGAGCATTTTATTCATTATTCCTTTCATATGAAATACAAAATGTATCCGTCCCTTATAGAGGAACGGGGGCTGGGTTTTGCTAAGATGTAGCCTTAGACTTTTCTTCTTAATGCGCACGCTCGCAAGAGCGGGCGTTCTTCCTCTCCCTTAAACATTATAGGAATCTATCATGACCGTTACACCCATCACTAAAAAGAAGTATCCTGCTGGGACTCATCCGAATAGCCTCGCAGCTCTCACAGCCACGTGGGATTCAGATAAAGCACGCGAAGCACAATTGAAGTCCGCGGCGAGCCGGTCAGCAAATTCACAGAAGCGTAATGACATGAAGGCTCGTTTAAAGTTGTTGAAGTCCATGGAGGAAGAGCTTAGAGCAGACAAAGTTGATTCTGTAGATGTTCTTCGTCTTATTGCTTACGAAAAGATGGAGGAAGGCGATATGGATGCTGCTATTGAGATATTTAAATCAATTGCAGAGTTTGAAAAGCCTAAGCTTGCTCGCGTTGAAAGCAAAGTTGAAGAGATTAAAGCTGAATCACTTACTGATGAGGAGCTCATGGCTCGTATTAAAGAGGCACTGAAAGAATAAGCAGATGCAATTTGCGCCTTGTCGGTTAGGCGAAAAGAAAGTCAAATGCGCCTTGTCGGTTAGGCGA
>CALGTL010000114.1 GCA_937901475.1 uncultured Dehalococcoidia bacterium | reverse complement strand
AGCTAAAGAAAAACATGTATCGAATCCTCGAAAGGGGAATTGGTATATCGACTCAAGTTCAAGCTTCCAGAAGCACTTCTTCTGCAAGTTGTAGCCGGAGTGCTTCTGGAAGCTATAAGCTACCTACTTCGGTGGAGACACTCACTTGAAATAAACGGGACGTAATTGCTTCTATATCTATTATCCCAATCGCTACTATGTTTCTCATAGTGGGGATTGGGATAATAGATGCAAGAGACCTCCGCAAACGAGAAGCGGATTCAATAACTCTCGATTTAAGGAACGGATCGCAAAAATAATGGCATTTACCATTCTATAGTGTAATGACAAGAGGGAACCATCAAGCTGGCTCGAATCGTTACTTTTTGCTCACAAAGGAAGAGGGAGTTGACATTACCGGTACACCCCCGGCGCACCGCCCCAATAGGCAGTCATCAGGTAAGTAGCACCTTGCCCCAAGCTTCGCCAAACCAGGGATCAGTCAAGTTAAACGAGGAACGCGGTTAGTGATGCTTATACGTGTCGTATCCATTGTTATTCTGCTTTGCGTTAGCACGGCATGTTCTAGCAACGCCCCTCTTCCCGAAACTGCACCTGTAATCAATCAGGCGGAGTTACTTCAAGCGGGATTAGATTTTGAGCCTACTGTTGATGGCTTTTCGTTCGCTAATTTCTCTGGAGGCCAAGGAGATGCTCAAGTTAGGGCCGAAGATCTAGTTGATATGTTCGGGCGTGATGGACTGTGCATGGCAACGGATACCGATGAGTGCGTTCCGTATCCAGGGGTGTCTATATTCTTAGAACGCCTGAATACAGTTCTCGCAAGTGGGCTTTGCTACGGTATGAGCTCGGTTGCTATGAATTATTTCGGCGGTGGCATCGCCCTAGCTGATTTAGGCATCCGAGGATCCAACTTAATCGAAATTCCCAAAGATAAAGCCATCCAACGGTTGATTGCAAAGCATCACGTTATGCAATTTTCAAATGAGTACCGGGATTCACTTGACCAATTCCTCACAATGGCCCCGGTCGATATTGCAGAGGAGTTGTGGCGACTATTTTCTGACATAGATAACTCCAGCATCCCGTATGCCTTGGCTTTGTATACCGTAGATGGAGGACATTCTGTTACTCCCACTCGAATTCAGAAGTTCACCGATAGCTATAGAGTTTTTGTTTATGACAGCAACTGGCCTCAAGAAACTCGCTGGGTTGATATAAATCGCGGCAGCAATGGTTGGTCATATCAAGCGACGAGCAAAAACAACCAGTCCACAGAGAATCTATGGACTGGAGTAGGCCCCGGCTCTATGACTCTCATTCCTCAAGCACTCCCTGGTGAGCAATTCACATGTTTCTTTTGCCAGAACACTGGTGCTGGTGATTTTCGCAAAAGCAGCGGTTCAGTCTTGATGTTAGATACCGCTGACATTGGGAACACTGCAATCACTATCCATTTGGACAATGGGAATGAGATGTATTGGAGTACTCGGCACCGTTCTGGTATGTCAGAAATCAAGGTCTATCGCCTGCCATCACAATCCGCCTCAGACGATAGTTCAGGAGGAGCGGTGATGGTATTCATACCCTCACTGGTTGGAAGCTTTGAGATTGCGCTATCGCAAATCACTAACACACGCGATTCGCAGGCTTTTAGTGCTATTTTGACTGGGCCCGATGTGCCTACAACTGAAATCAGAGGAAGTACAAAAGGGGATCAACCTACAACGGTTCTTGATGTCTCTAGTGCAGCAGAAACAGGGAATTCGGTTGTGACGGTTGAAGGATCACTCGTAGATTTGGTTCGCGGCGCGCACTACCGCTCTAGCGCTTATGTCGGGCTCCGAGATGATGAAATGTACAAAATCGAAACATCGGAACGGAATATTGAAAACATACAAGTAGTTGAAATCGATACTGGAGAATCAATTATCTCATTAGGGGCGATTATGCGCGTAATTGACACACCATTGCGCCGTTCCAACTCCGAAGAGGGCATCAGTTTTTCCCGAAGCATTACCGAAGAGAATGAAAGCTCGGTGAGCATCGTGTCCTCCGACCAGAATCGAATTACATCAAAAGAAGCCCTCAAATATGAAGTGGCATTCTCCGATGGGACTTCTGCTTTGTTTGGGCGCGATGAGAATCAATCAATGATGGGCGTATTTTCAGATGGATCAGTCTCTATTAGAGATGATTCAGGAAGCGGAACCCACATAACGAACGATGGCTGGATTATTAACGAATTACACAGAGGAGAGTTGAAGGTACTCAGGCAAAATGAGGAAGGGGAATTCACATTGCCCTCCACTGAAGATGTATCAAACCTAGATGTAGCTACCGGGGAAATTCACGAAATCCTAAGAGGCATCATTAATAGTGCATCTATTCGACCTAGTGATGACCTCTCGGAATCAGGAAAATCTGGAAGCCGAGATGATCTTTTCGTTAACCTTGAAGAACTTAATGAACGCATCGAAACTTTAGCGGGAAGACATAATTCAGTTGAAAACGTCAAAGACGCGACGACCGAAAGAGGACCTGAAGATGTCAACCTTTCCGGAATGTTAGAAAAGATACTAGAGACGGTTACCGATAGTACCGAGCGGGTTATGGGGATCACTAGATTCGATGGAGCATACGTTGACCCAGATCTATTCCGCGCTCCTTCGCGCGGCAGTGATCAGAGTTCACCAAGAGCAATATCGACGCCTTTCCCGACGCCGACGCCAACCGTCGCCCCTAGCAGGAAGCGACC
>CALGTL010000113.1 GCA_937901475.1 uncultured Dehalococcoidia bacterium | reverse complement strand
CTCTCGCGCCGGTCATAGAGGTCAACCTAATCAATGGCTTCTCGGTGTACGGCATCGTTGGCGTCCTCACAGATGGCCTAACCATGACTATCGTTGCGGTGGCTGTGGCAACCTCCGTGTTGTTCCTCCGCGCAGTGCGCAAGGTTGACGAGGAGGAGGCAGTGCGGGCTAGAGGAGTGATGTTCCAAGGCCAGAGAGGAAATGGAGCTCCTCGCATGCTTGAAAACGAGCCCAACTCTATTGCCAACACTACCCTCGATCAGTCTGCGAAGGCGCCTGCAACATGGCAGCACTGGCACTGGGAGTATCTTTTCCACGCGAGCCTTATAGCCGTAACAATCGCGTGGATTAGAGATGCCAGCGGTTACCCGGGGACTGGAGGAGTATTCCCTATCGTGCTTTCCAGCGGTGTATTGGGGATAACTCTATTTGAAATGGTAAAGGTTGCGCTCGGGCGATCACGGCAAGCTACGATTATGGATCTCGGCATGAGCAGTGCAGGCGTCGAGGGGGCCTCAAAGGCTGCTCTTCAAATGATCGTTCTGCTCACAATCTTCATCCTAGTCGGCATAACGCTACACCTCGCCTACGCCGCCCTCGTACTCGCGCTAGCAATTCCATTGGTAATGCTGCGCGGGCGCCGCAAGTGGCCCATCTCTTTGTTAACCGCTACGGTCGTATTCCTTTTTATCATCATTGTTCTGGACAACATTCTCTTCTTGATCTGGCCAAATCCCTTCGTCACAGGATGGGAAGCCCCTTGGGGAATATTGCTTCCCTCGTTCGGCTTCTAGGGCAACCCTTTCCTATAGGAAACAAAGCATTCTCGTACTCTCTCTTACATCTCTCCTACAGAAGCCGCCGTACAATGAAGGCGCAGCGGATTCAAATACGACGAGGCCAGGGTGTCGATGAAGCAGAAGGCCGACGCGCCCGAGGCATGGAAACTCTCCGGTTGGAGTTCAACATTCGCCTCGCTGAGTTACCGGAATTTCCGGCTTCTGTGGATAACTACCGTCTTCAGCGCGGGAGGCAATTGGGTTCAGCAAGTCACATTAAGCTGGCTCGCCTACGACCTCACTAACTCGCCCGTCCAAGTATCCCTGGTGCTAGGAGCACGCACGCTTCCTATGCTGACATCTCCGTTCTCAGGAGCGCTTGCCGATAGATTCGACCGCAGGCGACTGCTCATCATCGACCACCTAGCGATGGCATTGATCGCAACATCTTTCGCAATCGTCGTCCTTGCAGGCCATCTAACCACCTGGCACATGTATGCATTTGCGTTCGTCTCGGGCGCAACATGGAGCATGAACAATCCCGTACGCCAAGCTCTCGTAGCCAACTCCGTACCGCGAGAAATGCTAACGAACGCAATTGCAGTGAATTCGATGGCATTCAATTCCATGCGCATGATTGGGCCGATGGCTGGCGGTGGGTTGATCGTGCTTTTTGGACCAGGCTGGAACTTCATGATCCAAGCGATGATGTATATCGCAGTCGTGATTTCAATCATCCCTTATCGCGCTGAATACAGTACACCACCGCCATTAAACCGGCCTTCGTTTATCAAGGGCCTAGGCGAGGGGTTCAAGTACGTTGGCACCAATACAATTGCGCTCTCGACGATGGCCATGAGCCTTGTGCCAACATTCACCATGATGGCCTTTCTCACCAGCCAGATGGCGGTATTCGCGGCAGAGGATATGGCGGACCCTGATGGTGGAACGCTTGGTCTATTACTGTCAGCTATGGGTGCTGGCGGCTTCATGGGTACGCTCCTCATGGCCCGATTCAGCCGTTATCGGCGCAAGGGTCGAGTCGCACTCGTCGGCGGTTTAGGAGCGGGCCTTGGCCTACTTGTGCTCTCTCAGGTAACGGTTCTATGGATAGCGCTAATTGTGCTCGCCATTCAGCAAATGTTTTTTATGTCAATCATGATGACC
>CALGTL010000112.1 GCA_937901475.1 uncultured Dehalococcoidia bacterium | reverse complement strand
CCAATCGGAAAGGGCTTGTCTTTACCCCCGCGAGCACTCTGCTTTTTCAATGGCAAATCTGACTTAGCGGCAAGTTTGGCATCCGCGTCTGCCCTGCTTATCTCTCCGGCGGTAACCATCGCATCAAGCTTTGCTTTTAAGCCAATCGGAAAGGGCTTGTCTTTACCCCCGCGAGCACTCTGCTTTTTCAATGGCAGATTAGACATAGCAGCAAGTTTGGCATCCGCGTCTGCTCTAGTCATATCTCCAGTGGCGACGAGGTTGTCCAGCGTGGCTCTCGTTCTCTCCAATTTCTTGGCCAACGCAATCTCATAGATATCGTGCTTCGCTTGCGTGAAGGCCTCACCAACCACGCCATGGTCTAGGCCAAGGAGATCGGCGACGCGAACGGCGAATGTATTAATGTCGCTCTTATCTTCAGGCGCGCGTGCGGAAATCGTAGAAATTGAAGCAAGGCCAACAAGCAGTAAGGCCAATAAAACCCACCATTGTTTCTTCATGGACTTTATCCTTTTGGTACACGTTTCTAGAGACTTTCGTCGCGCAACTATAACACTCAGATGTGTGCGTATTCTGTGAACTGTTGCCTTTCCATTTGATTCACTCGATTACATCCCTAAATGGACAGTGATAGGTTCCTCAGCTTGTCGTAGCCTTAGGGGAGTATCTCTAGTCGAGGTGACATGCATGACCGAAAGTGAAATCTATAATTACGATGTGTTCCAGTCGAAGGCAGGTGAGAGTTCTTATTTTCGTTCAATAACGCACGCTGGTGATATCGCCCCAGATTTCTCCTTGCCTTCGATCAATGGGGGGATTTTAACCTTGTCTGCACTACAAGGAATGCCTGTAGTCATTGAGTTCGGGTCTATCACCTGAGGACCATGTTGGCGGGAGTTCCCGCTAATGGACCAACTGGCACGGGATTTTGCAGGCAAAGCGGTCTTCTTGTTCGTCTACACGCGTGAAGCTCACCCAGAGGACTTCCCTGACTACCCGGCTCATCAATCCTTCAACCAGAAATGGAGGCACGCCGAAGCACTTCAACAACAGCAACAACGCACGCCTCGTAGAATCGTCGTCGACAACCTGGAAGGCTCGGTTCATCTATTGTATGGCGGCAGACTTAACACATGCTGGGTTATTAATGAAAAAGGTCAAGTTTCCTACAAGTCAGAATGGGCCTCCGAGCCGCATGTGCGCAAAGCTCTCGAAGAGACGCTTCGCATCGGAGAATTTGGAAAACCGCGTGGGTACAAAGACTTCTATCAAGAGAGCATGACTTTGATTGAGGGTGGGCGACCCCCAACGGTAACGTGACTACGCTTTGAAATTTTGTAGTTAGGGGTGATGCAATAAATCCGTTTCATCTACCACAAGCCCGCAATCAATGAAGGAGCAGGGCGTAACCTCTAACGCAGTCCGGTTCCCTTGGTGGAAGCTCATCGGTAACCTGTATTCACATCCAGCATTTCAGGAGGGGTGATGCTCAGTGACGAAACAATTCGGTCATTGATTCTTGAACAATTTGGGAGTCTTCTCAATGACAGCGAAGTAAATCGGCTAATGCCGTTAGTAAAAAGGCAGTATGAAACTAGCGACAAACTAGCCAGTTTCGATTTCGGAGGCTTAAGTGCGGAAAGTACTGACTACATCACCGATCGCAGGATTACGCCATGAATGAATTGCTTTTCAAGAGCATCCAAGAAATGGGCGCGCTAATAAAAAACCGTAAGGTCTCACCAGTGGAATTAACGCAGGCCACTCTTGATCATATTGCAGAGACTGACCCTGTCCTAAACGCTTTTCCCGTAATCAAGGCGGAACAAGCGCTGGGTGATGCACGGACCGCTGAAGTAGAAATCTCCAGCGGTAACTACCGAGGCCCTTTTCATGGTATCCCAGTCGGATTCAAGGACAATCTATCTGTTGAAGGATGGGTCACTAGCTGCGGGTCTCCTATCCTTGCTGATCACGTAACAGACGCCGACGCCGCAGTCGTCGAGCGGCTCCGAGATGCCGGAGCCGTTGTCATTGGGAAAAACAATATGCACGAGTGGGCCTTAGCTGGAAGTTGCACATACAGCATTTTCGGTACCGTCCATAACCCTTGGGATCCTTCAAGAACCTCAGGCGGGTCTAGTGGAGGCTCGGGTGCAGCTGTCAGTGCTGGTCAAGCATTTCTATCAATAGGCACCGACGCACGCGCATCCGTACGCAATCCCGCATCATATTGTGGCATCGTTGGGCATAAGCCGAGTACTGGATTGATTAGTCGTTATGGAGAGCTTCCCGCTACTTCTGCTTGGTATATGGTTGTTGGTCCGTTAGCAAGAACTGTCGGGGACGCTGCGCTAGCCATGAATGTACTAGCAGGCCATGATCCGAGAGACCCTAATTCACTCCGGTCCCCCGCCGTTGATTACCTACCCAGTGAGAGCGAGACACTAAAAGGTCTTCGCGTCGGATTACCCACCAATTATTTCTTTGACGACGCAGTGCCGGAAGTTGAGAGTGCTGTCAGAGCCGCAGCTCGTTCTTTTGAGCAACTCGGTGCTGAAATCATAGATGTCACGCTACCGAGCCTTGAGCATATGCAGCTGATTGAGCCCAGTTTCGAAAGCGAAAACAAAGGCTGGTTGCTCAATCACGCATTGCATCGAGGGCAGGATTTTCTTCACCAAGACATCAGGTTCCGAGTTCTTGCCGGGGCATTCGCTCGAACGATTGACCACGAAAGAGCATCCCGCCTGTTGAATAAGCTTCGTTGGGAGGCCCAAAAGATGTTCGAGTTGGTCGATGTCATCATCACACCAACCAACTCTACCGCAGCATATAAGCTCGATGAGCCAATGGCCCAAATTAAAGGCGGCGAGATTGACGTCGAATCAGCGAACGGTCAGAGCAGAGTCACCACTCGTTTGACAGTGCCTTTTAACGCACTTGGACTGCCTGCCATATCGTTGCCCTGCGGGTTTACTTCTGAAGGGATGCCCATTGGCCTTCAAATTGCAGGGCGCCATTTCGACGACAAGCGAGTACTAAATGTAGCCGCTGCGTATGAACGGAATGCAGGGCCTGGGTACCGGCAGCCTCCAGTGGTTCATAAATTCAATCGTTAATCAGCTTCCATTGCGAGCAAGGATGCGTCCACTACCGGGAAGGGCGAGGACTTCACCTTCACGGAAGATGATTTCCCCTCGACGGATGGTCAAAATCGGCCAGCCTTTCAGAGTCTGGCCCTCGAAAGCCGATGTGAATCGACTATGGGTGGACAGGGGGCCTACCACCTGTTCTTTCTGTAGGTCGCACAGGACAATATCGCCGTCTGACCCGATTTCGATTGACCCTTTCTGTGGGTAGTAACCAAAGAGTTTGGCAGGGTTAAGTGCCGTTACAGCGGCTATAGTCTCGAGTCCAATGCGTCCCTTGAGGTACCCCTCTGTCAGCATCACTGGCAGAATTGTCGCCATGCCCGCGAAACCAGGGCGCTCTTCCCATAATGCACCTCCGCTCTTCTCTATTGGAACGTGATCGGAGCCGACTGTAGAGATATATCCTTTCGCTAGTCCGTCCCAAAGTCGATCTTGATTTACTTTGTCTCGGAGAGGAGGGCTCACTTTCCCTATGCCAGCACGGTCTCCCTCAAATGCGGGGTGGTCAGTAGTCAAGCCAAGGTAGTGAGGGCAGGTTTCCAGGATGATGCGTGCCCCTCTGTGGTTAGCCGCCAAAGCTGCATCAATCGCGGCTCCGATGGTCACATGAGGTATGTAAAGTGGGCATCCCAGCAGTTCGGCCATCCAAATCGCGCGCAGGATGTCTTGTTCCTCAACGAAATCAGGGCGCGAGTCTGTATATGCCTGTAAATCGTTACGGCCCGAGTGTTTAATTTCTTCGGTGAACATCTCGACTAACGCATTATCTTCCGCATGCACCATACAGAAGTTATATGGCCCTACATTACGGATACGTTCCATCCCTGCGTAGAGAACACCATCGTCAGCCGTAACAATCCCGATGGGGTTTCCCTCAGAGTATCCTCCCATGTAGAACTTGAAGGTTGCAATTTCGAATTTCTTAGAAAAGTTCTCAATGTCTTTCGCCTGCTCAAGTCCACTTATGATGAAATGAAAACTCGTATCAATCAGTGAGAGCTTACTGGCGAAATCGATGCGCTCTTTCACGACCTTGTATTCGGGGTCCGCGCTACGAAGGTACTGGAGGAAGGACGTCACTCCACCTGCTGCAGCGCTAGTGGTTTCAGTCACAATGTTTTCTTCATAAGGAGTCCGGCCGCCCAGATGAACATGTGGGTCAAAAACACCAGGGAGCATCACCATCCCTCGGCAATCGATAACCTCGGGTGCGGGGGGCAGTGAATTGTCCGTACCAATCGCTACGATTTTTTCGTTCTCGATTGCGATGCCCCCCTCGCGGACGCCAAAGGGCGTAACCATCTTTGCGTTCTTCAGTACCAAGTCCGCCATCTGATTTCTCCTATTCGTGCATTAACCACAGAGTCGGTTGAAAGCTAAAGGCAATCGACCCACTGTTCTTTCAAGGTCCTCTAGGACCGGTCTTAGTTTTTCAAATGCCTGTAAGCGCTCAGGAAGTCCTGCCCAAATTCTTGCAGTGAGATCCTGTGCCTCTTCTAATATCTTCCCCACATCAACTGTGGTCACCTTGCCACCATCGACAACAATTTGACCACCCGCAATGACAGTTTCGACAGAGCGGCCAACTTCGGAGTAGACAAGTGCATTCATCGTTTGTTCTTTAGGCCCAACCATCAACTCACCTGTTTTCAAGATGGTCAGGTCGGCCTTGTAACCAGGGCTAAGTCTTCCAATTTGAGCACCCATCGCAACACTTCCGCCGTGCCAACACATACGCAGCGAATCAGCAGAGCCAAGCCAATGCTCTGGAGGGTTTGCAATTCGGTGCAGCAATGCTGCCGATTTCATCACTTCAAACATGTTCTGACTGTCACCACTTGAGGCTCCATCGGAACCCAATGCGACGTTTACATGAGCGCGGTCAAGTGCTGGAACTGGTGCTATACCTGCTCCCAATTTTTGGTTGCTGACGGGGTTATGAACAATTACCGATTCAGACTCTGCAAGCACGGGTATCTCATCATCCGCAATCCAGATTCCGTGAGCATAGGAGGCCCATGGCCCTAGGGCGCCAAGGCTTTCCAGGTATCGAACAGTCGAGCCACCAAAAAGTTCTTCTGCTACGGGGACTTGAGACTTCGCTGATAATAAATGTGACTGAAGTCTCGTTTTTTTATGTTTCACTAGCCGGATTGTTTCGCTGTAAAGCTCGCGGGAGCATCGCGCGACTGAAGAAGGCCCGAGCATGGGGGTAAGTCTAGGGTTTTTTAGAGACCATCGGTCAATATAGTTCTCAGCTCGCGTAAGGATGTCACCAACGCTAGCTCTCCGACGCTCTTCTCGCAACGCGGCAGGTGCTTCTATCAGAGATAGCGGGATAGACGAGAAAAAGTCCAGGTCAGCAAACTGCGCCGCAACATTAGCCCGCATCCCAATATCAGAATATGCTTGCATGACGGCGTCCATTCCTTCGTCAAACCAAGCGATATCTGTCCTCATACAATCAATCACTGAGGTCGTGCCAGTAGACAGCATTTCTATCGCGCCTAGCATGGCTGAAATGTACAAATCTCGTGGCTCGAGGCGAGTGCCTGCACCTCCGTAGGATGCCAGAATCATCCAAGAGTCAAGTGGCAAACGATCGCAAAGCCCTTTTTCAATAGCTTGGTTTGAATGGGTGTGAGCGTTCACCAATCCAGGCATCACAATCTTGCCTCTGGCATCAAGTATGGTGGCCCCAGCGCGTTCGGCCGATTCACCTACCTCGACAATTTCGTCGCCTTCAATCACGACGTCGCCAACAGCAAAAGGCCTTTCGGCATCTAGAAGGTAACCACCTTTTATGACAATCGCCATCTCTACCTCCGGAACTCCGGAATTTGGGTCAACGAACCAACGAGAGGGTATCAGGCGAGCAGAGAAATAGTGGGCGGCAGGAGCGATGGCATTCGAATGGTTTAGTGCAGGGCTCGAGGGTTTTTACCGTTTTTTTCATATCCGCTCTTTTCATATCAACCACTGGAAAGTCCCGGGGCACCGTTCTAAATAGGTCATTCCCTCAAACACAAAGTGCCTGTACCTGGTTTATACAACAGCACATTAATACATTCGAGGATCTTTACAAAAGTTAAGACGGTAGGGGCCGAAGAGTGTGTGGTAGTTCTTCGGGGTCATCATTCACTCCTCGAAGAATTAGATAAGCAATCACGATCATCCCTAAAAGGCTCAAAATCGCGATCGGCCGACCCAATCCAAGTCCCTCGGATACAAATACCCAGAGCAGCGGGCCAACTATGCTTGCGAATCTTCCCACTAAGCTATACAAGCCAAAAAATTCGCCTATAGCATTTTCAGGAACCAAACGAATTAGATAGGGTCGGTCGGCACACCACACTCCGCCCATGGCTATTCCTGATAACGGTGCAAACAGCCAGATTAGGTTGCTCGGTAAGCTCAAAATAGGAATTGCAGCTACACCTAAAAGTACAATTATCCAAATATAGAGGACTATATTTAGAGTTTTTTTAGGTCCTATAGAATCAACCAACATTCCCCAAATCGGTGCTCCCAGTATTGCCATTATGATTGAACAAGTCAGAACTAATTGAAGCGTTGTGTCAGAAAGCCCTAGTTCATTGGTGACATAGATACCAGTAAATAATATCAGCGTATTCATAGCGTCTGCGTAAAACATTCTGCCGATTAAAAACCTTGTTACTCCTTTAATTGAACGGGCTTTTTTGTAAGTGCTTTTAAGTTGTGAGTAATATTTTGTTATTACTTGAATTTTTATTTGTGATTCCGGAATGTTTTTCTCTTTTATAAGAATGAAACAGGGAATTGCAAATATAAGGAACAATACTCCGGTTATACGGAACATCCCAATGCGCCCTAATTCATCAAACCACAATATCCCTATTCCAGCACCTATTAAAGAACCTATATAACCTATGCCTACTCCGTATGATCCTATTTTCCCTTGATTGCTTCTTGTTGTTAAAGACGGCAGCAGAGCATCATAAAAAATAAGACCGCTTTGGAACATATAATTTGCAAGTACAAAAAATAGTAAGGAAATTCGAATTCCACCGATTCCTAATAAGCATGTGAAGATTACGCATGCGATTGTTGTGAAGCAAAGGAAAGGAATACGCTTTCCTGTAGCATCTGATAAAGATCCAAGGATTGGTGCGGTAATAATTACCAGTGACATAGCTATTACATTTGCAAAGCTGTAGTCACTATCACTACCGCCTAAATCATTAACAATCCAAAGAGCAAAGTGAACCGATATGATATTGAAAAAGAATATGGTATTGGCTAAGTCAAATAGAATCCAAGAGGCAATTTGCATCCGGTTACTGGACATTCCCTGCTTGTATTTATTCATTCTTCATAATCATCATTCCAGGTATTTTTCAAAGTCTAGTTGTCGGTATTATTATCGGAATATCTCCTTCAGAGCGGGAGCGCTAGGCTCGACATCACTTGAACTGTAAGTCTCCTCAATTGAGAGTTTGCGATCAGCGTGAATAGTTTTTCACTAAGTTCATTAACTTATATTTGAAGTGCTTATGGGTTCTTTTTATTCAGCTTGTATGGGTTAGGGCTTGGAGGGCACCCCGGAGGGCATAGTGGAGATACGTCACGTGAAGTTCCAGGTTTCATGAACCCTGATTCTTTTTTTGCAAAAGCAAAGCTCCATCCCCATTCGCTTGGATCAGAGATAGAAACAGAAAATGTGGATGAGTTTCCTAAAAAGTTGTTCGTATGATTCAAACTGAAATTTTGACCAGGTCTAAGTTCAAACACTTGGCTTTTTCTAGTAGAGCCGTTTTCATCTATTACAATTGCAAATGTCATTGGGCCGCCCATTCCTGCGAAAAGTAATTCCCAATCTTCTTCAATCGTAATATTTTTCATGCTATTAGGTTCTTTAAGAGAATCTCCCCATCCGTATTCACTGTATAGTATATTTTCCTCAAGAAATCCTAAGTTTTCAGGATAAACCATTGCTTTTGAATTTAAGTTTTTATCAATGATTCCGTCGTGTATTAATACATCTAAATCATTGTTATTAAATGGATTTTCTTTACCACTAATCATCCAGCCCATGGCATCTGGTACTCCTCTACCTCTGCTCCAATCAGAGCCAAAGCTTTTACTATTCCATCCTTCCGTTGGATTTCGATAAATGCTTGCGAATTGTTCGACTATTTCTTTATTAAATATTGCCGGAACTAAAACCGTTTTCGGTTGTTTAATTAAAGAAAATGCTATATGAGAAGAGCCAGTTTTAGCTCCAATCATTTCGTCAAAAGAAGGAACATACATATACCCAATTACATCGCCTTTTTGTACATATTGGCCATTTTCTACTAATATAAATTGCTTATAGAAATCTTTCGTTTTTCCTGTTAATTCTGGAATCATATAGGGTTCCATTTGATACAGGAAATCTATTGCTTCTCCATTTTGTTGAGCGATTTTTAAAGTAAAAACATACGCAACATGCCACCAAGGAAAAGAATCATTTGAATGATCTACAATGTTGTAGAAACCCGTTTTAGGCATGTTAATGTAGCCGTCTGCTACAGCATAAATTGGTGGGTAGTCCGAAGGTTTATTTGCATCACGCCATCGAGTATCTGTGTTAGAGAAATAGATTTGCGCGTCATTATGAGGCCTGGGGCTTCTCGCTCCTACATATGGGTGAGCAGCAACGATATCTTCAAAATCTACAATGAATCTATCACTTTTATTTGTTGCGAAATAATTTATGTCTGGAAGATTTTTAGATACATTGTGTTTAGGGTTATCGGATACTTTAGAATCAGAGGAGATATCTGTAGCAGAACTAGCTTGAGCACCAACACTATTGGTGGTTTGTTGACTACCAGCTAGTGGCGTTGACTCGCTTGACCCCGCAGGATCCTGGGTTGATCCAGAAGAAACTCCATCAATAGCTGAAGGCGGGTCGAGCGTCGCTGTAGGTGCAATTGCTGTTGTCAATCCTGAGCTACATGCTGTCACCAGCACTAAGGGCAGAGCCAGTAATCCAAGCAGAAGCGCCGGCTTGCAATTGGCTTGTGTCAAGAACATTCTCCTAGTCCCTCAACTACCTGGCGCGAACATGACATCAGGGAGGGGTGTTAAGTTATCGCTACGGAGTGTAAACCCAACCATTTGGCCTATGTACGTGCACTGCGCGCCCATGGCAAGGTTGTTACTGGGTTAGGTGAGTTATCTGTATGAGAACGCCATCTCAGTATTATCTCGCTGTCGTCCAAGGTGCCAATTCCTTGGAGGCGGACCTCACGATAGGCCAGCACGTACTAGAACAGAACATATTCAGAGAGAGGGGGAACAGTCCAATGCAGAAACCCTGTGCTTGATAGCGCCACTCTACCACCCGGGGCATAGGCGCCGTCGCCTTCTGGTCCTTGTAATCAGGTGCTCGCTGCAACCTAGCAGTCGCGGTTGTGGCACAGTAGCGCGGTTCCCGCCAAGAGTAGGCGGATGTAAGCTCTCTTTCGTGGATGGCTGATGGCTGAATTGGGCGCCGGACGGGCGCCGCCCGTGCAGTAGACCGAAAGCGGCATTGATGAATGGCTACGCGGTCAATCTGGACTTACTCCTGAACATGTTTCACAGGCAGCAGTTGGCCAGGAACCTAAGGGGAAGATACCTGCAATTCCACCGAAGGTCGCCCACCGATAGGGGTGATGCATCGCACGCTCCAAAATCATCACGAGAGAAAAGGCCATCGCTGGCATATAAATCTCTATAACAAGAATTCTGCCAACCTCTCGGCGATCATAATGGTTGCCACATTGGTATTGGCATGGGTAATGGTTGGCATAATTGAGGCGTCAGCCACATAAAGGTTATCCAGTCCATGTACACGGAGACCCGCATCGACGACAGCCATGTGATCAGACACCGGTCCCATCATGCAGGTCCCTACGCCATGGTGGTAACTGTTATAGGTAGACCGGGCAAAGTCTTCCCAGTTGTCTTCCGGGCCCGGCTGAATCAGAGGGCCATAATATTCCTTTAGAGTATTCGTCTGAACAAAGTCATAGATGAACTGCATCGTTGCAGTCATAGCTGCGATATCACCTGGATGCTTGAGCATAGCGTCTTCAATAATGGGCAGGTCACGCGGGTTAGTGCTGACAAGCGTCACCCGCCCTCGACCACGATTCTCGATGAGATTAGCGGTAATTGGCATAAGAGGTTTGAGGCCATCAACGTTAATGGGGGCACGAATATGGATATGAAAGTCGGCATTGGGTAACGCAGGGTCGCTCTTGTAAAGCAAGCGGAAACCCGAAACCACCCAATCAGGGTTGAAGTCGACCACACCTTGAAAGGTCATTAGTACCGCAGCGTGATCTTGATAGTTGCCGCCCACACCCGGCAAGTCTATTACTGGCTCGACACCGAGTCGCTCCAGTGCCTCCGCAGGGCCCACGCCAGAGAGTTGGAGGATTTGCGGGCTGTGGTATACCCCGGCGGTAAGTATGACCTGATCAGCGGCTGCCGTTTTTAGCTGGCCGCCGTGCTCAAAAGTAACTTCCTCCACACGGCGGCCAACGATTTTGAGCGAATGAACGAGAGCATCGGCAATGATGGTCAAGTTATCCCTTTTGCGCGCGCTAGCAAGGTAGGCCACCGCAGTGGATTGACGAATGCCATCTCTGACGTTGGTGGCACCGGGGCCAAGGCCTTCTGGATTAGGGACGTTCATATCGGGAGTCAAAGGGAACCCAAGTTCGACTGCGCGGTCGATGACCGCACCAAGCATGCCAGTCCGAGGAGTGTCCAATGAGAAATTACGCTTAACGTGGAGAGGGCCATCCGAACCGTGATGATGAGCAGTGCCAAAATCTTGGTCCGTTTCAATTCGGATGAGAGCAGGGAGGCAATCTTCATACGACCACCCGGGGTTACCGAGGGCTCCCCACGTGTCAAGGTCGTACTGGGTCGGGCGAACGACAGCCATCATATTAACGGACGAGCCGCCACCCATAACCCTACCGGTAAGAGGGTAATAGGTACTGTCGTCAAAAGCCCTTTTGGTGGGGTACATAACCACATAATCCGATTCGAGCACGACGCGGCTACCTTGGTTTCCGTCAGCAATAATCCTTGGGATGGGCTGTGGGTCGGGGCCTGCCTCAAGGAGCAACACGCGACGATTCGGATCCTCGGAGAGTCTTGAGGCGGCAACACAACCGGCGGATCCTCCGCCTATAACGATAATGTCATACGCGCGGTTGTCTGGCATCAGGGGCATCTCCGAGGGGGTTCTAGTTCAGGGTCCATAGAAAGGCCTGGCATTTCAAATGAGGATAATCTGTTCGGGCTCCGTACGTATATAAACCAGCTCCGTTTATCGTTGGTGCTCTAAATAATCAACCTTCGTTTGCAGTGGCGGTCTCTGACGAATCAAGGACCGCTTCATAATCACCAATCAAGGCGTGACCTTGGATCATTCGTAATCCTCTAGCTTCCACAAACTCGATAGTTCTATCGATGTATGCGTTATATACATCCATTGATTCCGGGAGTGGTTTCGCTGGGAACGAATCATCGAATGGCAAGAAATATTTAACCGCTGAAAAATCCTGAACCACTAAGTCTTGGAGTAAGAAGAATTCCACGTACCCTTGAAAATCCCTGAACAAGGCAAAGAAATCGGCATAACGGATTAGGTCCCCGCTTAGAGGGCTTTCGACACCAAGGTAATGTCTTTGAATGCACTCCAGTGTTAAATCAAAGCGATCAAAGATTCTTGCATTCAAACCTCTTGCACCGTTTATTGTTGGTTTTTGATTTATCCGATTTGAGGGGAAAACTGTATAGCCGCCAATAGTGTTAAGCGCTCTACGTATTGTTTCTTTCCGTTCATCGCTGAGCAGGCCAATAACAGACTGCATCCTCTTTACTTTGATGTATGAGTGGGCGATTGAGTCGCTGGATAGGGAAAACTCGCCTGATGGTGATGAATGGAAAAGATACTTTCCTGGCACAGTGTCAGATAACGAAAAATGCCCCCCGGTTGGTAGCGGCTTAGACCATAATTTCTTGTGATACTGCAGTAATGTCTTGCTGTATTTGTCGGGGTCCGTTCCAGGCGTAATCTCGCTACGAAAATCAAAGGTCCTATCTATTCTCATAATCAGAGTTCAGTCGCTATCCCTGTAACTACTCACTTCGACCAAAGAGCATACCCATGAGGAGGATGTAAGGTATACATGAAACAAGTACTACCCCTACAGCCCTTCGAGTAGATTGGTAGTCCAGTGCCTGCCGTACCGCAATAACCATACCCACGAATTGCCAGAGCGAGGCTGCAATGAAAAGGGGAAGCCCGATCACAGGGACAGCGCCGAAGACTTTCAGTACTCCAGGCGATTGTGCGAAAGCGAGCGCTCGAGCTAATTGACCCCAATCTGCCTGGGTCTGGGGAGTCGATAGGAGTTTAGTACCCACCAAATAAGTAATCCATGCCCAAAGGACCCAGCCGACCAGGCCAACGACTATTCCAAAGAGCAGCGTGCCGATGCCACCTTCGGTTGCCGGCAACGCCGAGCCAGTCCCAACCCCGGTTGCGATAGCCACGACAATCACCACTGCTAGTGCTTGGCGTGTGGCGGAACGGTCGCTTTCAACATCCTCAAAAGTACTCACTTGGAGCCTAGCTGCACCGATCATCCTATTGATGATGCTGGCTCCCTTGGTGCGTTCCCTATCCTCTAACACTGTTTCCCCCTTTGTGCCTCAACCCAGAGTGTCGCTGCCTGATGCCAGCCTCAATCACGTCAAGTCTACAGGGGGACTGCATACCTGTGAGGCCTTATCTGGCCAGGCATTCTCTGGGTTTTCGGGTAGTCAATCTTCCTAAGTATTGCAGTGTATGCAGAACATTTATCTATTATTTGTAGTTTATCATTGACATTACTGTTGGTATTCCTTACTATAGGCACCGTATTGAGTTTGAGTTTCTGGGAAACAATATGTTTATTGGAGGAAAGGTATGGAGCATTCTCGAAGCAGGGAGGTGAACTGGCCCATAGTTCTTTGGCTAACGGCCGCGTTCATCTCTCTCATTCTGTCGGTAGTCGTTTTTTTTCTCGTTGATCAGTTGACCGGTTTATTCGTCGCCACTTGGGTCCCTTCGGTTCTTGCATTCGGCGCTCTAGTCACTCGATCGTCATCCATCCAGCCAACTGCGGATGCTGAGGTAGCGACAGCCTTGGCATCAATCACGGGGGGGCAACGATGACGGGCAGTGCAAATCTTCTAGTCACGGTGTTCGGGATAGGCTTCGGTGTATTCGGTCTTGTATTCATCGGCGGAGCGATGATTCTTCGTAACTGGTGGAATACGAGCAATCGGATCTAGCGTCTACTATCAGCACGTTCGGGGAGTGCTTTTCATGGCACCTCGGCTGAGAGGGGCAGAGCAGCAGCTGCCACAAAAAGACATTGGTGTTGATGTTGACTCCTCGCCAACACATCGGAATAGTGAAGTATTGGGGTGATCCTCCCGGCAGCAGATGCGTAGGCAATTCGGCCATTCGCATTGTGGTTTTAACATTTTCTTCACACCGCCCTGATAATCTCACCCGCAGATACGTGGAGGTCCCCCTTGTCACTACAAACCGGCAGTACCGCTAGTGCCCCCCTACGCGCTGGCGTGATAGCAGGCTCCATCGCCGCCATAGTCGCCTCGGCCGTCAACCTGCCGCTAGAGGCGCCCACTGACACGCTGTTCAACGCTGCCACCGTCACCATGGCAGCCCTGCTTGCCGGAGCGATGGCTGGATTGCTCTGGCGTGGCCTCGAGTCCAATCTTCGCAGGCAGCCACTGTTTGCACTGGCTGTATTTATCGCGTTCGTTGTCACCGCCTCCAGCGCGATAGTGCTCGACGAGCAAGTCAATCGCGCAGCCTCGTACATCGTCCCATTAGCGGCAATCGTTCTTGGGATCGTAGGTTCGTTGACACCGCTGCTCTCGCGGTTGCTCCGGGTGAGACCCACGCTTGTCGCAGGGGTCGCTCTGGTCATAGCGGTGGCGGCCGGAGTTGCTCTGGCCAGCCAGGGAGACACCGCTAGCGGGACGCTTACCTTGCCGCCAAGGTCCACTATCATGAACGTTATCTCGTAAGGAGTCTTGTAGTGATCTACCGCTTTATCTCTTTCATCGCTGTGGCCATACTGGCGCTCGGCCTAAGCGCGTGCGGCGCCTCGCCTACGCCCGTCGCGACGTCTGCCCCGACGGGTTCGGCCGCACCAGCTGCAACCGCTATCCCGGATAGTACGTCTGCTGTAGGCGATCCGGTGCCTACCGGATCGGACATATATCCGAATGCCACCGGCACACCATCCGCGCCTGTATCTCAGTTGCCGCCGCGGCAGGCGGGTGAATACGCAGGAATCTTGTTTACCGTCGGCGAAGGTTCGGAGATCACCTTCACCGTGAGAGAACAGTTGACTAGTCTTCCACTTCCCAACGACGCAGTGCTCCGCACCAGCAGCCTCAGTGGCAATATCGCGCTGGACGGCGGTGCCTCATCCATCACCGTTGACCTCCACAGCTTGCGAAGTGACCAAACGTTCCGTGACCGCTACGTTCAGCGGACTATGTTCCCAAATGATCGATTCGCCACGCTAACCATCCCCAGAGTCACACCCCTACCGGGCGGATTCGCGGATGGTGATGAAGCCTCTGCCCAGGTCTCCGGGACGCTCAATATCAAAGGCGCTGATGTGCCAGTCACATTCGACGTCACTGCGCGGGACGATGGCAACGTCGTGTTGATTCTTGCGAGGACGACCGTGACGTGGGCACAGCTGGGGCTCCCAGCGCCTAGCGCGAGGTCTGTCGTGAGCATAGAGGACGAGATCAAAGTCGAAGTTCTATTGGCTGTCGCCCTTGACTAGGGCTTGGCAAACGCGCCACCGTAGCGCATAGTGCCGCCAGCTAGTTACAGGAGGCCCGTCTTGGCACGAATCAGCCACATCGCAATCGCGGTCAGCGACCCGGAAGCCGCGAGAGATTTCTACGTAAACGGGTTAGGCCTAGAAGTGGTGGGCGAGCTCGATTCACCCACCGCCACCGGGTACTACCTTAGTGACGGTTTTGTGAATCTCGCATTGCTCAAGTTCAAATTTGACGAGCCTGCGATGACAGAGGGCGCTCCTCGGCACGCAGGCATCCACCATTTTGGTGTCAAAGTCCCCAACATGGAGGAAGCTCGCGCGAAGATCGAGGCCGCTGGCGGGGTGCACCGTCCCTATGCAGGCGTCGAAGACATGGAGAAGCGGGGCAACGTAGAGATTAAGTTCTACGGGCCCGACGGAGTGACAGTTGACCTGTCCGAGGATGGCTGGGCTGGTACTATTTCGATGTGAACTGGCCGCTACCACTAGGCGTATCAAGGTGGAAGCAGCTTTTATTACAAGGCCAATCACCGAAGCAGCGGACGTCAGTACCTGCTAATGATTGAGCTTGAATTCAAGTTGCTAATACCTTGTAGGTTCGCCGGCATCCACATCATTAAGTTCCGTGTTATCTAGAAACCATCCTGGCTATAGGCTAAGTAGTTCTCGAGAGTTCCTATCGGTAGCAGCACGTGCGATGTCAGGGTCAGGTTGGGCATCAATATTGGCAACTGCGTCGCGAAGTAGGCCTATGCCACCTCCATAGTCCGATCCAAACACTACACCACCATCGCCCATGAGAAAACGTAGTGCTGTGATGGTACGGGCGTCAACATTGGCAGTGTCAACCAAGAAGTGGTTCTTGAATATCTCCGAGTAAGGCTGCTCGCCAACCTCGGCGTGGTGCGTCCACGACATTTTGCTCTGAAGTAAGGGAATTCCTCCCCCACCACTTCTGATCACCACTCTTAATCCGGGGTAGCGGTCAAAGAGACCCGACGCAATCATTTGCATCACGCAGTCGGCGACCGGTGCGTCTGCGCCGGAGCTTGCCATCACGCCACGTCCTTCGTCCTCCAGTCGATCAATGCCTGGTGGACGAACGGTGCCCGCCCCGCCACCATGAAGGAAGATCGGCATGCCAAATTCCTCGGCGCGTGCGAAAATTGGCTCGCTCTCGGGGCGAGTGGCGTAGTCACCGTTCGCATAAAGCATCACGGCTCGGAAGCCTTCACTCGCCATCCGCTCAATCTCATTCGCGGACGCCTCGGCGTCTTTATAACTAACGGCAACGCTACCAATAAGGCGGTCCCGGTAGGGCGCAATACGATCTGCGATGACATCATTGGACATACCAACGAGCTCCATTGCGACCTTCGCATCGAAGTGATCGGAGTTGAGCCCGCCGCCCTGGCTGACAATCTGCATATCGATGCCCGCATCATCCAGCACTCCAACGCGCTGTCCAAAATCAGGAGAGTCCTGGGGGTAAGGGCTGATAGCCCGCCCGCCGACGCTAACCACGTATTCCGCAACTTCAGCTGCTGTGTGATGTGAGTGCCAATCAATGAGCATAGGTGGGGCTCCTAATCAGGTACGGTATGGAATTAGCGTAATTCAGAGAGAGAAGCGGCAAGAGTGGAAGGATTCGAACCCTCGGTCGACGGTTTTGGAGTCCGTTGACTCTTATCTTTCCTCATCCAGTGAAGTCTACCAGCGTCCACCAATCCCCAGGTAATTGCCTCTAAAAGAATGTCAACAGGCCTCGACAGTGCATTGGCGGGTGGTGGTGGATGTCATATTAATTGGCCTGTTTGGTGACCTACTTAGCACCGATCAGAATGGTGCCTTGCCGGCGGCGTGGGTGCTACTGCGCCAGTGGGCGGAACCCGAATGTCGGGCGTAGGTTCTGTCGCACAAGCAGCGAACAGGGCCATGAACTTCGGCGAGGACGCGTAGCATCTAACTAGAGCTTTTCTCCTTGCCAACAACTAGTGCGTGACAAAGATTGTTTGATAGCGTGCTATCGCTGCGACGGTCGATGCATGTTCCTCCTTCGTTGGATTCCAAGGGTCTCGAGCCTTAGGCAAACGACCTAGCTTCAGCATCGCTGCCCGTAACAATGTTCGCGCTTTAGTCGAATCAAGATTACTTCCCTCAATGGTCAGATCGTTGAGCGTGGTCATGATTGGCCCCTCGTGATCGCCACGCCCCACGCGCACCACTGGCATCCCACTGAGCGCTGCGATCGCGAGTGCTGCCATCTGGCTGGGCAGTGCGGAACCCGACCCCGCAGCGGCCTCGAGAACAAAGCCATGGAAATTGAATGACCCTTCGGCCTCCTGATCGATGCCTCGCTTGATACGGGCCATAATGTCCACTTCGACGTCAGGATTGTTAGTGTCTTCCTCTGCCATGTAATGTCCGTACTTAACAATATGCACTGGTGCGATCACATCCCCACGTAGCGACCCATCTTCGCCCTTGATACGCACCGATGCTGTCCCATCAGAGTCTCCATATTCTTGAAACTTAACCTCGTTCGGTAATTTGGACAGAGCGAGATCTGACGTTGCCGTGTGCTTGTATGTAGGACTGAACCAAATGTAGATAGGAGCTTTCGTACTGCCGAGCACTCCGCCGTGGCCACCTGTCGCACGGTAACCTCCAGGCCTCGCGTCGGCTTTCTTGAATACGCGCGCCGCGAAGATTTGCTCATCCACAATCCCCACCGCTCCTAATCCCTTACCTTGTCCGGACGCTACGTAACGTGCAGCGTCCACAATATTCCGATCCCCATCGTTAGACAATTCGCCGTGCGCACGCTGTGCTGATACTCCCGCGAGAGGTAAAGAAGTGTCGATAATCAGACTCAACCAATATAAAGTTTCCTCTAGATGAGGACTCCCTTCTAGCCAAAGAGCGCCATCGTAATTACCGGAATCTAATGACTGTTGGACGGTATTGGCTACCCGCGCGAGCGTATGCATGGGAGGGAATTTCCCGATGGGCCGAGGACTGTAGGGCCAGAAATCATGGCCAGCCACCTCGCCTGCCTGAGTGTAGCCCGCAGGAGGCAATGCACGTACGAACGTGTAATCGGCGATCCGGTCAAGCAAATTTGCACCGCCATCTGATGCTCGTCCACTTAGCCCGCGATCAATGTCTGTAAACAGGCGTGAAGCATCAGGGAAGAACGACTGGCGCCCACCAAAATCCATTTCGGGATTGCGAGTATCTGCATCTTCAAACGGCCTTCCACTCTGCGTTCCGTCTGCCCGTCGCGCCATGTAAGGAAGCAGATATGCCCCGTCCTCTGGGCTTAGTTCCACTTCCCAATAATCCTTACCATCATCGTGATAAACAAGCTTCGCATCCTCTTCAAGTGGGTGCCCACTAAATTTCTTGATGCGTACGGTTACAGGCTCGTGTAGCGTCTGTGCTACTAGATGGTCGAAGCGTCCAACCAACTGATCGTCCCCGTGGAAGCGACCCTTTGCGCTGGTTACAAGCGGAGGATTGTTAGCAATGGTTGAGCGCGGTCCGGAGAAAACGACGATTCGAGGCTTGACCATGGAGTTGCTCCTTGGTGGCTAGGTTATTGCACCATACAATACAGCCATCGATGCATGAGCGTTGAAGGTTCAGAGTGGAGACACTGATTTCTCATCGGGAATGAGATAGGCGATTCCCAACTCACCAACACAATCTGGCTCTCGTCTCAGGAGAACCAGCGCCCACCAGTTCCCTGGTAAGCACCTCTAAAAACACGCTAGCCAGCCTCGGCAGTGCTTTGGTAGATGATGGCACACGTCGTAAATAATGGTCGTAGAAATGGTCTGTTGGGGTGATTCCTGTCGGTGGTCGGTGGCTGTTAATCTAGGACTGTGGATGATGGTCGAGGGGTATGGCTTAGCTGTTCTGTGTCGGGTTGGTGGTCTACCCGTGACAGGTCGGCTCTGAGAAAAGAGAGTGCATGAGTACGAGAGTCATGATTGCGGTCAATATCGGCATCCTGATGAGCGGTTACCAGGTGTTTGTGCTAACAGGGCGGGCAGACGCTGCTCTAAGTACAACTATCGGCCTTAGCCTCGGTAGTTTCTTCTGGTCACGAAGCAGGAAACGCAAGTAAGGGCATTGGAGTTGATGATGTGCTGATTGCCGTCAACACGTCGTTGCTAGGAGCCAGGAATTAACTCCACCAAGTTGGTGTGTCCCATAAATCCGGTGGACTTAATGAAGCGCAGTAAGCGGAGAAGCTATGGGAACGATATTTCACAGGCAGAAGATGCGTAGGCAATTCGGCCTGTCACAGTAGCCGACACAGCGCACTAGCGAAAAGCCGCGCTAGCCCTTTTAAGTCGCATTGCCGGATTGATGAGAAACTCCGCATTAAGACCGACCTTGCTATCCTCGTGACAACCAATACATATAGATATAGGTAGCTTGGGGGGGGGTGATTGATGTTTCAAGATATCATTGCGCGAACGGGAGACCATCCGAATGTGGCTTGGCGGGGCCGCTTCGCGGACGCTTGTATTGAACTCTGTTTCGATGGGGAGATCCAATATTTGAGTTATGACGCCCACGGCGTGCGGATCGGTCCCAATCGACCGGATCGCAAGATCACTTTCCGGCTAGAAGCAAGCGGAAACGATTGGCTGGAACTGGTCACGGCGAATCCTCGGCCGGGCCTACAATCTCTCTCGGCCATGCGACGCACTGGGCATCTGAAGCTTACCGGAGATCACGTAGCCTTTTACCAGAACCTTTTACCGCTGGAGCTGCTGTTTTCCATGAGCCGTCCCCGCCCGGCAAAAGCCAACAGCATTCCGTCTCAGCCGACTATCGACCCCATCGTCGGTCGGTACATCAATTTGGCGCTTGAGGGGCGACCTCATCGCATCTATTTTGAAGAGGCTGGCAGCGGAATACCGCTGATCTGCCTCCATACCGCCGGAGCGGACGGGCGGCAGTACCGTGCTATCTTGAACGACGAGGCAATCACCGCGAACTTCCGTGTCATTGTGTTCGACCTGCCTTGGCATGGCAAATCTTCGCCCCCCCCCGGATTCCAAGACGAGATCTATGAGTTGTCCACGGAACGTTATGTTGCCGTTACGATGGCGGTAAAAGAGGCGTTGCAGCTTGACAATCCTGTGATCATGGGCTGCTCCATCGGTGGACGGGCTGTGCTGCACTTAGCCCTGCGCCACGGCAAAGATCTGCGGGCAGTGATCGGTCTGCAATCGGCGCTCTATGCCGAGCACAGTAATGATGGTGAGCCCGAAGGCCTACGCAGTATTCACCGGCCAGACGTGCACGGACCGGAAGTTTCTGGAGCCCTGATGTTTGGCCTGATTGCACCGCAATCTAACGGCACGGATACCTGGGAAACTTTGTGGCATTACATGCAAGGTGGCCCCGGGGTTTTCATGGGGGATCTGAATTACTACTTCACCGACGGAGATATGCGTAACGGCGTCGCGCGTGGCATCGATACCGCTGAGTGCCCCGTCCACCTTCTGACCGGTGAATATGACACCTCCGCCACCCCGGAACTCAGCCGTCAACTAGCAGAGGAAATCAACGCCACGTCCTTTAAGGTCATGAAAGATATGGGCCACTTTCCGATGTCCGAAAACCCTGAAGAATTCCGCAAATACCTGCTGCCTGTGCTGGAACAAATTGCTTCGTAAATGACCAGATCTACGGATTCCTACCCCGCAGGCTATCTGCCTCGAGGTCTCCAACAAATCGAGCAGAAGTGCCTGAGGAAGACTGGGCCTAGCGATGCTCAAACGGATTCCCTCTTCTAGTCGTAATCCTGCTCCGCTATCTTAATTTGCAGGAAGAATTGCTAATTGTTGCTCCGAGGTGAAACTCATAAATTCTTCGAACTCGCTATAGAACTCTGGAATCGTCAGGCCAAAGTGCGCGACAAAGGACTGATGCCCTCCAAGTTCTACGATATCGGGGATGTACGATTTGTAGAAAATATCTAGCGACGTTCTATTCACGAGCCACGCTGTTGCCCATTGACCTGTTTCATATTGGAGCGTTCCCGTGCAGTCACAACTAGATTGCAGTTCGTCTCGTGACTGGGAGGTTTCCATATCTTGGATGCCTATATCTGGATAGCGACTTCTGAGTTCTTTGGCTGACTTGAGGGCTTCTGTCATACTCATTCTGAAATCTACCCAACGTTCCTTTTGGCTCAGGTACAGTGCCAGGAACTCTGCACTGCCTTCCTCAAGCCAAAGAGGGAGCCCAAAAACGTTTTCATCGACGCTGTTGGCGTTTTGATAAATATGGACGTATTCGTGTAGCGCAATTTTCGAACCAAATCCTGATCCATACTGCAATGGATTACCTATCACGAAAGAGTGATTCGGTGCCTCTAGTTGGCGTGAATGTTGAGCGAAAGCATTACTCCCTGCATATTCAGCAATCTCACGTATCTCAGTTCCCTGGTCGGATTCGAGACAATATTCGTAGTGGCTTCCCGGGACTCTACCGTACGCCCATGAGCAAAAATCCTCTGCCACGATATGAGCTGCTCCGACATCTGTACCAATCACATAAACCCTGAACGGGCCATAACTACCTAAGTAGCTTTCGCCTGCCTGAATCCCCTCTTGCACCACTTGTACCGAGTCGTCAGAAAGGTCCGACGTCCTCAAGTATGTAGTTGGTGCTGAAGTCGGTCGATTCCAGCCAAGCCCTATTAGTCGTTGGGCCTCCGTAGTCAGACTCGGCGGTCCGGCATCAATCGGACCAGGGGTCGAATTACATGCCGTCATCACTACCGTGAGCAGCATCAGCAGGCCGAACACAACCGGGGGCTTTTGCTTGGTTTGTATTGAAAACACCACCGCTCCTTTATGATCGCATCCGCTCAACACCGTACATGAGCATACGCCGACAGACCCAAGCGTCACATTGTATTGAGCATAATGTTGGGAAACCCAAAACGGCACAGCAAGATCGAATCAAGAGAGCGTGACAAGGTGACCCAAGGCGGCGAACGCCACAAGGATTGCGGGAAGCCAGTTTAGCAGGCCGTTACCTAGTACAGATAGAAAGAAGAAATGGCAGGAGTGGAAGGATTCGAACCCTCGGCCGACGGTTTTGGAGACCGTTGCTCTACCAGGCTGAGCTACACTCCTGCGAAATTCAGAGGCACTCCATGATGCCACTGCCTGATACAGTCGCCCTCACGAGCAACACATAGATTCTACGGGGCCGCACTACGCTCCGCAAACCGCCTAGGTAGCCAAGGACAAATAAGGACTAGAATTACACAACCGTCTGGGAGATGATGCCTATAGACACGAATAGACTAGGACTCCGGCGCATAGAACAGGAGGGTTAGAGTATGTTGGTTTGGCTAATCGCGGATGATGGCACGTACATTGACGAAGTAAATGTGGATACCGCCCCTAAAGTTGGTGAGAGTATTACCACAGACAAGATTTACCAGGTTCTTGGTACTCCTACACAAGACGACAACGCGAAGAAATCGAATGCGCAAGTAGTGATTGTCAAAGAGGCTTAATCCTCTGTTCTGGCACCTTGAAGCCAGTTATTAGGATTGGCAGTCTATATGAACATCAAAGCAACAATGTCTTGGCTGGTTACTCTGGTCCTTGTTCTATCTAAGCCCAGTACCACTAGCGGCTAGGGCACTTCAGGGACAGTGGATTCCCACAATGCTTTCTGTTTGGGGTTCCAGTACTAGTAAATCAACTGACCGAGTAGCTTGCCGCAAACTCCTCTCCTCAAGCGGCTATTATCTCTTCGGAAGGCATATAACCCTCCCTCTTGCGTGAGGATTGTGCAACCCATTCTCTAATACCCCATGGGTTCATCTCGTGAAAAACATTGCCGTCTGGTCAAATCGTTGCGGAAAGCGCATCGGCTTCCGGTAAGGTACGATGCCCTTAATAATCATGCGTATCGTCTACTTCGGAAACGGCCCGGTTGCCCTAGAAATTCTTCGCTTGTTGCAGGGGCAAGGTGAACAGATAGCGGCACTTGTTCTTCATGACGAAGAGCAACGAAGGCTAGGCCCTGAGTTGATAAAGGAAAGTGGGCTTCCAGCAGAATTGATTTTCAGTGCCCGCTCCCTCAGCGAACCAGCCACTCTCGAGAGCCTAAAGAAGATCAATCCGGACATTGGCTTCTCGGCGTTGTTCGGAGTGATATTGAAACCTGAGATGCTGGTGCTATTCCCTCAAGGTGTAGTCAATGTTCACCCGGGTTACCTGCCCTACAATCGGGGCCGTAATCCCCAGATATGGAGCATTATCGATGGCACCCCAGTGGGAGCAACCCTGCACTACATGGAAGATGGAGTAGACACGGGGCCTATCATTACGCGAGTTGCTGTTGCAATCGCACCCTCAGACACAGGTGAATCATTGCGCGCGAAGCTGGAGCGAGCCTGCGTTGAAGTCACCGAATCAGGATTGGAAGCGATACGTTCCGCCACGCGACCGACTCCGCAATCTCCGGACGAAGGTACTCTTCATCGAGTCAGTGACGTGGCCAAAGTTAGCGAGATAGACCTCGACGCAATGTATCGAGCGGGAGATCTTATCGATCTACTACGCGCTCTATCTTCTCCTCCACAATCACGCGGAGCCTATTTCCGTACGGCGACCGGTAAGGTTTGGATTTCAGTGAATCTAGCTGTCGAGCCGAGTGTCGATTAAAAAGGACTGTCATCTACGTTAGAGTAGAAGCCCTTCCTGTTTTCTTGGTCGCTCTCAATGCCTTGACACTCGCTCATATCAGCCCCTAGCCTCCAAAGCAGGAGTTCTACTTGATGACCACCCCCACTATTATCACCCCCGCCATGCAAGCTGCGGTTGGAGTAGTAGGCGAGCAGCAGGTTGCAACGATTGAGCACGGCGCTATCCTGCGTTTTGTCGAAGCAATCGGTGACACTAACCCGTCATACCCCAATATTGCTCCCCCAACCTTCCTCCGGTCCCTTGGCCGTGCTATCCCCGAACTCCCGGATGCCGAGTCTGTTCCCCGAGCGCTAGATGGTGCCAGTCAATGGACATATGGCCCTCCCGTGTGCCCCGGCGATACCGTTGAGATAGCGACTACTCTCCATTCACTGAAAGAGCGAGAGGGCAAGATGGGCGCAATGCTCATTGCCGATTATGTAACCCTCTATGTGAATCAGCGTGGGGAAACTGTCGCAACGCAGCGCAATACGGTAATCCGTATGGGAGCGCAGACATGAGCAAGCAACCGTTCATCAATGACATGACTGTTGGGTTCAAATTGCCGGTACTAGTCAAACACCCGACACCTCGTCAGCTCGTGCAGTACGCAGGCGCATCAGGTGATTTCTACGAGATTCATTACGACAAGGACTTCGCGGTAGCCCAGGGTTTGCAGGGGGTTATCATCCATGGAGCTCTCAAGAGCGCGTGGATCGCGCAGGTCGTCACTGACTGGATGGGGGCAGCAGGTTTGTTGCGATCATTCTCGGTCCGGTACCGCGATATGGATGTCCCTGGCGATACGCTGACGTGCACGGCAAAGGTTGTCGAGAAAGACGATGCCGCGGGCACAATTCGCTGTGAGATTGACCTTGTGAATAGCGAAGGCAAGGTAACCACCACAGGGGAAGCGCTCGTCGAATTACCGGCGAGATAGGTCACGCAGCTAGCCTGTGTGGCCGGTCTCTTGCGTACGCGAGGCCTCTTGCTGCCGTCGTGAGGCCCATTCTTTCTTGGTGGTTTCCATAAGGATAAAGTCGTGTCCACCACGAGGCTCAGGTCCAACCTCACGCATTCCGCAGCCCGCGAATGCGCGGCGTGCCCTCGCATTCCATCGTAGAGTGTGTAAATAAAGTCGATTCATCGAATCGATTTTGAACAGCTCGTCAATAAGTAGAGTGAATGCCTCGCGGCCGTAGCCATCGCCCCAGTAATTACGTTCGCCAATCAGAATGCCCACTTCGCTCTGCCCGCTGATTGTGTCGATGTCATAGGCCATGCAGTTGCCAATGTGCTGGCCTTCCAAAGTATCTATACCATACCTCTTCACCCACGGCGTGGGATACTTTATCTCGGTCGCCAAATCGTGAGTAAAGTCATTCAGGCCTTGACGCAACACTGAAGCAGCATCCAATTCAGCAAGTTCAGGGTCTTGTCTCCACCGGTGGTCATCAGCAGCGTCTTCAATGTTTTTAGGGCGGAGGGTGACCTTAGTGCCCACGATGATGCCGTTATCTTCAAGCACTTCCCGAACTCCTGCTGGCCAAAGCTTCGATGGCCTGGCGAACGACGCCGGCTTCTGTCTCGAAGGTCAGAGAGCCTACGGCCTCCATAGCAGGAAACCACTCAATGACATCGAATTCGGGATCGTGCAAATCGAAGCTGCCACCGCGCTCACCCATCAGGAAGAAATGAACTACTTTGTGGAAGGTCTTCGATTGTTTTGTAAACCAATATTCAATCGAACCTAGCGGGCGTTCAATCTCTACTTCAAGTCCCGTTTCTTCCTGAACCTCGCGAAGCGCCGTTTGCTCAACAGTTTCTCCCAGGTCAGGGGTACCTTTCGGCAAATTCCAAGTACCGCTGCGCGTCCGACCGCAAAGCGCAATTAACAATGTCCCCGCATCTTGGCGGTAAACCACTCCACCAGCAGACATCGCCTCGCGGGTTGGCAAGTTAGAAGTCATCGTCTTCGTCATTCTCGTAGCCTATGTCATCTTGGTTGGGGAGTTTCATGGTTGAGAAATCAGCCGCGTCAGCTTCCAATATCTCCAGAGCCTCTGCCGCTGCTTCCTGCACCACGGGGTCATCTCCCGAGTTCGCGTAGCTTCGCAGTAGTCCGCGAGCTTTCGCGCCTCCGATACCAGCTATCGCGTGAAGCGCGGCCAGGGAAACCTGTACATCGATGTCGTGAATCAATTCTGTGAGTGCTGGCAAAGTTTCCTCTTCGCCATACTCGCGAGCGGCATTCGCCGCTTCATAGCGCATGGCCGGGTCGTCACTTTCCATTTCACCGACAACAATCTCCAGCCATGCAGTGTCACCGCTGCGCCCCATTGCAAATAGTGCACTCTGACGCAACATCGATTCTGAGTGATCGAAGCCCCATTGAATCCAGGAACGTACCTCTGGAGACCTAAAAGCTGCAATCGACTCCAAAGATCGGCGTCTTACCATGATTGGCTCGTCCTCGTCGTCCACGGAAGCCTTAAGTGCTTCCCAGATACGGGTCGTATCGCGTGGTACCAGCTTGCCGCTATCAGCAAGGACGGCAAAATGCCCAAGCGCTTGCGCAGCAGCTCCTCGTACTTCATCCGCAGAATCATGCTCCAAGCGCTCGATGAGCAGAGGGATTGTTCGTCGGTCCTCGGTCTCCCAAAGGCCCAAAGTAGCGTGCTCACGAACAGATGGTTCATCATCGCCTAGTGCATAGCAAAACACTGCGTGGTAGTCGAGCTCTGCATTATCGTCAGCTATTTCAACAAGGCGATTAATGAGTTCAAGGCGGCGATTAACCGGGATGGCTTCCCATCCAGCTTTAAAGGCTCTTTCGTCTTCATCAGTCAGACCGCTCAGCTGCCCAAGCCCCGCCGAAGTCATCTCGTGGCCAGGGTCTCGTAGCTCTACCATATATTCTTTAAGAGACATTGAAACGCTATCCGTTCGCAGAGACTGAGACATCGGCTAGCGCAATCGTAGGAGCGAAAAGCCCGCCACGTACCCAACGTCCATCATTGCCTATGGCGATGAGGTTATTCAGAGCTTTGTAGGCGTTACCTGAAATCATTGTATTCTTCACTCGGCCGACGACTTTACCATTTTCGATTTTGTATCCCAACAGGATGTTGGCATTGAAGTCACCTCCAAGTACGTTGCTCTGCCCTGCGCCCAAAAGAGCTTCAACGATGAGGCCTTCGCTCATGTCAGCAATTATGTTATCGAGCGAAGTATCGCCTTCGCCAACGACGAGAACACCAGCGGATGGGCTAGGCAAAGAGCCGAGTCCACGTTCGCCGCTACCTGTACTCTGCGTACCAGCGAGGCCGGCAGTCTGCAGGTCATACAAGAACGTTCCCACCATCCCACTCTCGATCAGCGGCAAACGTCGGCTTGCAATACCTTCATCATCGCTGGGGCTGCTCGCGGGAATCCAAGGCAGCGTAGAGTCATCAATCATAGTGAATCGCTCATCGACAATCTTCTCGCCCATTTTCTCGGCCAGCGGCGATGTACCTTGAAGTACCGATTTACCACTTAAACCCGCCAGCAGAGGGCTCAACAAAATGCTAGGGACTGCAGCCGGCATAAGGATAACGGGCATAGTCTTGGTCTCAACCGTCGCCGTGTCCTTCGCCCAAGCGAGTTGTCGAATGATTGCCGCAATCATCTCAGATGGGTCAGTGATGGGGCTGACACTACTCTGTCCGTCGAAAGTGAAGAGCATGTCTTCACCACGAATTACCGTAGCTTCGAACCCTATACGAAAGCCAGTCCGAGCGTATGACACCTGCCCTCCACGACTGTTAAGTAGTGTGATAGTGGAAGTAGAGTGAGACACTCCACCTTCTACTTGTACCTCGTCCGAGTGTGCTCGCAGTTCATCAATGACATGTTGTCCAAGCGCAACCATCTCTTCGAGTGAAACGTCGTTTACCGATGGATCGAACACCGGCACTTCAGGCAAGTCAGTCTTACCAGGGAATTGGAATTTCGCCTCTGCGCCAAATTGAGAAGTCTCTATGGCCGAAGAAATTAAAGAATCGATATTGCCCAGGTCGCTGGATGACCCAAAACCAACTCGACCGTTCTTGATTAGGCGAAGTGCAGCACCAGATGATTCATTAGAGTCGACTGCCTTAATTTGGTTCGCCTCAAAGTGCACAGGAGTGCTAGAGGAACTTACGTAGAAGACCTCGGCTTCTTCGCCTTCTTTAGACGCTGCCGCCAGTATTTGTTCGGCAATCGATTCGGTTGATGCTTGAGTAGCGATGACTAAGCCCCTCCAATCAAGCATTTCTGGATGCGGATGTGTGGGCTGCCATTCGATACAGGCAAAGGACCTTGCCCTGCTTTCCCGCAGCCGCCGCCTTCGTTCATACCTAGGTCGTTACCGACCATGTCCAAATTATGTAGTGTAGAGAAAACGTTACCGGAGAGCATCACAGGACGACACAGTTCTTCAATCTTTCCATTGCGGATGCGATAGGCCTCGCCAGCGGAGAAAGTGAACATCTCCATGCTGGTCATTCCACCATACCAGTTCTTGACGTACACGCCATCCTCTACGCCCTTAAACAGATCTTCCACCGAATTAGTGCCAGGAACGATGAATGTATTGGTCATTCGCACGATGGGGGCGAAACGGTAGTTAAGGGCACGGGCGTTTCCAGTAGGCCGCTCGCCGAGCTTCGCTGCCGTCTCCCGTGAGTGCAATCGACCAACCAGTACGCCCTCACGGATGAGGTCTGTTTCTTGTCCCTGCACTCCCTCGTCATCGTAGAGATAGGAGCCACGGAGTGTGGGTTGAGGAACTGTGGCTCCATCCTTGACATTCAGGTGCTTCCCACCGAACAGTTTCCCCGGGCGCATCAATTCCTGAAGGCGGGGCTCTGCATAGATGTGGTCAGCTTCGCTCAAGTGACCGAAGGCCTCATGAATAAACACGCCCGCAAGGATAGGGTCGAGGATTACGGTGTACTCACCTCCTTTGATTGTCGGTGCATTCAACAGGGCAACCGCTTTCTCTGCCACTTCTTTAGCGTCTTCGTGCAATGTCTGGACGAAACCATAGTCACCAAGACTGCCTAGGCTCGTGCCTGATTGTTGAACCTCCGAGCCATCCCGAGCCGTCGCTGCTAGACGCATATTGACGTCCACACGCTCTTGGTCAATATAGGAGCCTTCAGAGTTAGCAAACACCATGTGACGCTTGGAGTCGTTGTAACTCACGCTGGAGCTCTGTACTCCCGTCGTTCCCATCATAATTTCGACGTATTGATCAAGCAGTGCTTTCTTGTCCGGCAGCGCCACGCCCATGGGATCCATCGCGATGCGAGCAGGGACATGATCTACAACCGTTGGCACTTCGGCGAGTTCAATATACTCGCCGCCAACGATCCGAGCTTGGTCAACTGCCATACGTACCTTAGCTTGAAGGTCGTTGAGATTGTTGAAAGAAGTGAATCCCCAACCTCCGCCGGCAAGTGCTCGAACACTTCCGCCAAGGGCATTGCCTCGACCGATTTCTTCAAGTTCGCGACCCCTGTAACGGATTCCAGAGGATGACGCTTCCTCGATGTGCACTTCGATGTACTGTGCGTCAACGCTCTTGATGGCATCTTCAACGCGCTCTCGCATCCGCTCATCCATGGCCACTTTTGACACCTCGCGTGATTGAGTATTTAGCGTTTCTAGTCTAACGAACGGCTACAACGCCAGGCAACGAACAACATACCGTTAGGTACGGCAAATTCTCTCTAATCGCGTGGGTAATGCAGCTAAGTTCACACAGAACGAACATATTAAATCTAGCGATTTTCCCATGGCAGACCCAGGTGCCTTTGACTCCGCGGTCGCAGGTATCGGTTTAGAAATTCTTAGCGGGAAGCAATCGTACCCTTACCAAACGTTTACTCAAACCAAGGTTTCAATCACACGCTTATTCGGAACAGCAAAGCCTGGGCTAAACATCGCTAGGCGGGTAGTCAGGTTTATGGATGGCAGCGTCTGGTTGAAGACTGTGCTCTATCACCAAGCAACAGTCCGGTTTCGTTCTCTGCGACGTACAGCCATGCGATTGCTCTTATTCGCGTCGTTCTAGTTCCATTGCAGACGTAGCATCGGCTGCGTTCGTCTTATGTTTGGCCGCCTTTAAAAGTCGCCGTTACCCATGGAGAGCCCTAAAAACCTTCTCTGCGGTCACTGGTAAGTCTCGAATCCGCACACCAACCGCCGCTTCAACAGCATTCGCAATAGCCGGCGCTGTCTGCGCGTTAGAGTGCTCGCCAATCCCTTTCACGTTATAAGGTCCTATACCTTGAGTTGGTTCCAATAGCACCGTCCGAAGCTCAGGAATGTCTGCAATCGAAGGCAATTTGTAATCCGCAAACGAGGTCGTCTGCACGTGCCCGTCCTCGAGAATTAATTCCTCCGTGAGCCCGTAGCCAATCCCCTGCACAGCGCCCCCATTGATTTGACCGTAGAAGCCGACAGGATTGATCACGGTGCCTATATCGTGGGCGGTGGTCAAAGTGAGCAGCCGTACCTGTCCGGTCTCCGTGTCAACCGCGACTTCTGCTATTTGCGTCGTAAACGACGTCCAAGGGTTAGGTGAGTTGTCCTTCGACTCCCCCTGCCCCACGATTGGGTCGCCGGTTCGTCTGATAATCGTCCGCCAATCCTCAGATTCACCTGTGTCTGAACGCGTCACCTGATGGCCATTCACCTCCAATTTATCGTCAGGCCAAGCAAGCAACTCCGATGTAATCTTGAAAAGCTCTGCCTTTGCATGCTCAACCGCGTCGTAGATTGCGATGCTACCCATACGTGTAACTCGCGCCCCGCCGATGCCGGAATCAAACGGGGCGCTATCCGTATCCCACACCTCAACAGTAACCTGCTCAAGCGGCAAGCCCAGTCCGTCAGCAGCCAACTGCTGGAACACAGTGTACGAACCAGTCCCTTGCTCGAATACCGTCGTGTGTACTACTGCGGAGCCATCTTCGTTGAGCGTTACCGCTGCATGCGTTTCACCGCCTGCTTGGGCTCGCTCTCCCGTCGCCAAGCCGTGGCCGATACGAACGTTGCCTTCAATGCGAATCTCTGATGTATAGCCTGATGCATCAACCGCTGCCTCAACAGTTTCAACCGAACGAGCTTCGTTGTAAGACCTACCCACCGTGTCTTGATCTTGCCCTCTGATCAGGTTCTTCCGTCTAATCTCTACGGGGTCCATGCCTATAGCACGAGCCACGCAATCAATCTGAGACTCTACCGCGAACATGGTTTGCGGCTCGCCAGGGCCACGCATATAGCCGCATGGAACATTATTCGTATAGACCTGGTGCTCGACCACTCGACCGTTCGCAATCTTGTACGGGCCAGCGGCAGCACCAGCACCTCCAAGATGACCGCCAGGTTTATACCCGGCATACGCACCACTGTCGAAGATGACCACGGAGTCATGCGCGATTATCGTGCCATCTCGATTCACTCCAGTACGCATGTGGATAACAGCAGGGTGGCGGGGATTCGCGGCAATCAGGTCTTCGCTGTAATCGAACACGATTTTCACTGGGTGGCCCGTGGCCTTGGCCAGCATATGCGCGATAGGAATTGGCAGAGGAGATCCTTTTCCGCCGAAGTCGCCTCCGATGGTTACGGGGTGCAGCACAATTTGATCCTGATCAAGGCCCGTCGCTATCGCAAGGAACCTCCGTGCGGGATATGGGGACTTGTTGCCTGCCCAAACGTGTAATCGACCATCTCCGTCGATATTCACCACACACGAGTGAGGTTCCATATAGCCTTGGTGCTGGCGAGGAGTTGTGAACGTGTTTTCCACGACCACGTCTGCCTCTGCAAGCCCTGCCTCTACGTCGCCTTTAGACCAATCGAATGTTGTGTAATTGTTACTAGCAATCTCTAAAGGCTTGGGAAGTCCTTGGTACTCAAGCAGGTTTGGGTGGAGCAGTGGAGCCTCTGCTTTCATTGCCTCTTCGGGGTCATGTACCGAGTCGAGTTCCTCGTATTCCACCTTGATGAGTTGAATCGCCCGATCAGCGATATCTTCGTCGTCGGCTGCGACGGCCGCAACTTGTTCGCCGACGTAACGAACTACATCGTGTGCCAAGACTGGAATATCAACAATCGCGCGACCATAGCGTGCTCCTTCAAAAGTGTCTGCGCTGGTGACAATCGCATGAACGCCAGGGAGTGTTTTCGCATTGGAAGTGTCGATCGACTTGATTCTGGCGTGAGCGTAAGGGCTACGAAGAATTCGGCCGGATAGCATTCGGTCCAGCTTCACGTCGGAGGTGTACTCGGCTCTTCCCGTGGTCTTTGCTGGGCCGTCAATTCGTGGGGTTGATTTCCCGATTAGCCCGTTTCCTGCGGTGGTCATACTGCGGTCTCCTTGGTTTCTAAAAAAAGGATCTATGAGAGAGGACGGCGGAAGGAAGCATAACAACAGATATCGCGCAAATCACGCGAGCGTGGCACGCACTGCCGCTTCGAATTCACTGCGCTGCCAGCGGCGAATCTCAGGGGACTTCAACTCTTCATCCAGTAACGATGGCTCATGCGACAAACGCTCAAGACTTCGCATAGGCCAAAGCAAAGACGGATCCATGGATAACTTCTTGCCTTCAGCAATCCGCCATTCCTTGAGCTTTGTAAGTCGGCCTGATTCCTCTGTCGATAACCGGGACCGGAAGGGGGTACGCCCAGGAGGACGCTTGAGAGGGTCGGCAGCAAGGCCCATCTTAACTGCTCGAGCAATAGCTTCACCCTGTCTATAACGTGTCTGCTGACCTAGGCCTTTGACATCAGCGAGGTCGATCTCCGGCTCTGTCGCGATCGCTATCAACGCCTCCGCAGGAATAACGAATGCGGTCGGGCGATCGCGCCTGCGAGCCTCAGTCTCTCGCAACTCCCATAGCTGCTTCAGCACAGCAAGTCCGCGACCGTTTAGCTTGTGTGAGCCACGAACACCAAGGTAGGCCGAATCAGGATCTGGAAATGTGTAACGGATCTGTTCAAGCCGTTCCATCTCTTCCGCGACCCATCCGCTGCGTCCCAGCTTGACCACGCGCTCGTCTATCGCATCGCGCACATCGCCGAGGTAAATGACGTCGGCCGCCGCATACTCAAGCGCCGCTTCCGTCAGCGGGCGCTTGGACCAGTCTGATCTCTGTAGGCGCTGATCTTTAGCAATAATCGGGCCTACTAGATCCTCAATAAGGGCAGCGTAGCCAAAACGTTCGAGTCCCGCGAAACGGGCCCCTGTATTTGTATCGTAAACGCCCTGCAGCTCGAAGCCCCAGTCACGATTGAGGCCTCGGAGGTCGAAGTCCGCGCCATGAAAGATTTTCTCGACATTGGAGTTCTCGAATGATTCCCGCAGCTCTCCGATATCGATGTCCGTCAAGGGGTCGATGACGAAAACTCGCTCGTCCGCCACAATTTGAATCAAGCACGTCTTCTCTGGGTAGTGGTGCCTGGAGTCTGCCTCAGTGTCCACACCCAATCGCGTCGCCGATGAAATCGACTCTACAGCGGCCCGAAGGCCCTGCGAGTCATCCACCCATACGTATGAAACTTCGCGTTCTGCCAATGAAATCTGAACCTAACTCTCTTTCCTGACTACGAGGGATGATGAAGCAGTAACCCTTAATAGGTCAACGGGGTACGCCTATGTACTAAATACCGCTACGGCCATTCCGTCCACGACTCTGCGAAAGCGAGCGCACACGAGCTGAATTCACGCTCGTTCCAATCTCTGCGCTGCGGTTGACCGATTGCGTGTTCACCATTCAACGTGAGGCGGGCTCCCATGCAGGGAATGAGCACAGTCGATACACCGTACGGTCTACCTGGCTGGCTGAATGGCTGAGTGTGGCGCAGCAGGGGCTCCCCAATGTCGTACCACGTCAGAGAAATATCTTCATCGTCCGCGTTCACATGCTCGGTCCAGAACGAACGTAGATCGCCCGTACTTTCGAAGTCAGCATCTGTCACTGGCAATGTTGTATCACGAAGCTCATCGTTCAACACTCCCTGCACGGTGTCTTGGAGCCAACGTGTCAACGCGATGTTGTCGGAATACACGCGCCATACACCGTCCGTCAACTCACTTTTCAAGAACAACACGTGCCCGTGTCCCTTCGGACTCAGAACCACGCGCCAAAAGCTTGCATTAGTGGTTAGAGGAGCATCCGGTGAAGCGGACAATCTCATGAAAGGGTTCTCTCCCGTCACAATCACCTTGTTTGCATCGAAGCCAGTGGTCATCGAGCATCTCCTTCTGCGGTTACCGAGTACCTTCGGTTGGGGTGTTTTCAGAACTCATTTGAGCTCGTGGGCCTGCAGTCTCACGGCCCAAGAGGGCCATCGTCAGAGCTGCTGCCATAAGCCACACCGCGAGAGTCCCGAAAGC
>CALGTL010000111.1 GCA_937901475.1 uncultured Dehalococcoidia bacterium | reverse complement strand
ACAACGCGGCGCCGACAGCTGTCACCGGTCGATCCATCCCGGGAGGTGTCGAGATACGTCAGGTGTCGAGATACGTCTTGTTGCTGAATTTATGGCGAAATCACGTTGGAAATGTGGGTGGTGCGCTGCTGTCGTCGCGCTTGTTGGGTGTACGTGGAGTTTTGGCACGTCGAAGAGGCAAGTTTGAGGACGTTGGACTAGAGCGGGAGGAGTCGATGTGGCCTTGTATCTCCTATCCCCGCATGACGTGGTCGGCAATCTCGATGATATGAGCGGATCGTACGCAGCGGTGTTCGTGCCCGGTGGCCATGGCGCCATGTTGGGCATTCCTGAGGACCCGAACGTGGGTACTGTCTTGCGATGGGCTCATACCAACGATGTGTTCACCATCAGCCTCTGCCACGGGCCGGGCTCGTTCCTAGCGACAGCGTTGGACGGTAATGAGTTCCTCTACAGTGGATACAACATGGCCGTCTTCCCCGACTCAGTGGACAAGATGACGCCGAAGATCGGCTACCTCCCCGGTCACATGCCGTGGCGGTTAGGAGAGGAGCTGACAAAGCTCGGGGCCAACATCATCAACAAGAAGGGGGACAAGACCTGTTGCGTCGACCGACTTCTCATCACCGGTGCGAGCCCATTGGCTTCGAACGAACTTGGTAAGTTGGCTGTGACGACGTTGTTGGCGCAGTTGGCGTAGTGCGCGTCGAGTTGAAGGTCTTCAGAGCATAGGCGGCATGAAGCGGTTTTTGGCTTTCGAAGGTGATTTCCGACCTTGATCCCAGCGCCTGGGTGTGCCAACTTCTCAACCCAACCAAACGTCAGTCTAAATCATTGAAATAGTTCACATAATCTAAGTTGTCGGGGATTTTTTGCCGACCCTACGCCATCCCCACGCTTCAAAAAATGCTGAACAATGACCCAAGTCCACCTCGCGCCAACCCCCGAAACACGCCGCAAAAGCTGCTATCAAACACAGCTGTCCGCTGGCCCGACAAGACGTGCGTGGCTGGCGCCAAGAAGGCCTGCAACGATTCCAATGTGTGCGCGAAGGACCTTTGCAGCAGCAGCACCGGCATGTGCGTCCACTCATTCGAGATCATGGACGGGATGTCGTGCGGCCTCAACCAATGCTGTGTCTCAGGCGTTTGTAAGGTTAGCAAGTTCGGTACCTGCATGCCGTTCTGAGGACGATTTTGGGCGCGGCCGAGACTGTAGACGGCGCCCCCAAACCGCCACAATCCGGTGAAACCCGCCGTCGTCGCCAAATGCGCGCCGTGCCGCGACGCCGCAACTCATCGCCCAGAAGAGGCCAGTGAACCTGCCGGGGAGCTACTTACAGGTGAACCCACCGTCCGTGTCCGCGCACGTCTGTGTAGCCGTGCAGGTGTGCTGGATTGAGCTGTCCAGGGTGACTTTACGGCAGTGAAGCCGATATCTCTTGAGCTTTCGGTGCCAGTACTGTGTAAAGAACCCAGTGCGGAACTCGGCCCCTGAAACCACATGCTGCGGTGGGCAAAGTATGGCGGGCTGCTTGGTACCAGAGTTGCTGTGCTGGAGCAGGTTGCCAAAGACGTTGGCCGTGGCGTCGCCCTTCGCGACGTCAGAGAACTTCGCGCAGACAAGCTGTAGCTTGCTCAGCCAATAGATGGAGTCCGAATAGGCCTGCCAATGTTGCATCCCCACCGCCACCGTGCCTGTAGGGCATGTGGTGCTGCCCACGTCCACGTGCTGACTTGTTGTACCTGCGACCCACCCCGACCAACTCTGAACCACGGGATCTGGGGCCTTTCTGTTCACGCCAGCGCATCGAAACCGTCCGTCCATGGGCTTGATGTAGCCGCTCGTACCGATCCCAGTGTTCTGAAACCGCGTGACGACTTGAGCGCTCGGGCAGTAGACGGGCTTGCGTATAATACTAGATCCGCTAAACCCCTTGCTCCAAGCACTCCACTGCGCTGCGCTCGAGAGTGACAATTCCGCGCACTCATCGACGTTGATGCATTTCCCGCTGGAGACCGTGCTGTAACCGGTGGGGCAAACACATGTGTAGCTACCAGCGGTGTTGCTGCAGCTGGTCTTCACTGGGGCGGTGGGGCAGGAGTAAAGCGTAGCGTCTTTGCACTCATCGACGTCCACGCACTTGCCCTGCTTCATCTCATAGCCCGCCTTACACACACACGCATAGCTCGTCTTTGACGTCGACTTGCACTCCGTTAGGGGCAATGTGCAGGCCTGCGCCTCTCCCGCGACGCATTTACCGTCTTTGCATAGGTCTTGCTTGGCGCAGCCGTCGCCAACGCCATCATCACACTTCGCGCCATCTGACAGAGCGACGTGCGTGCACGCCCCAGTCTTCGGGTCGCAACTGTCGACGGTGCATGGGTTATTGTCATCACAAGACTTCGGTTTCGCCTGCTCGCACACGCCTGACAGGCATGAATCCAAGGTGCAGGCGCTGCCGTCTTTGTCACACGGGGTCCTCCAACTCGGCGTGTTTTGCTTGCCCCAGCAGACGGGAGCGAGGTCGCCGGAGCGGAGTCCGCAGGAGGTGGTCCAGCTGACGTTGACGTTAACCAACGAGGTCGCGGAGGTGACCAGCTTCGGCGTGGATTGGTTGGCGGAGCTGCTGTTGCCGAGCTGCCCGTAGGCGGCGCCTCCCCAGCAGTAAGCCTTCCCGGTCACCTTTTGCAGCGCACACGTATGGTAGTTTCCAGCGCTGACATCCGTCACGCCGCTCAGCCCGACGACCGCCTTGGCGGTATACGCGATCCCTTTCGTGCCGTTCCCCAGTTGGCCATAGCCGTTGTAGCCCCAACACACCAGCGTGCCAGCTTTACGAAGAGCGCAGCTGTGGTTGTTTCCAACGGCCAACGCAACTGCGTCGGTGACGCCTTTCAGGGATACGGGCGTGTAGCGATTGGTCTTCGTCCCGTCGCCCAGCTGCCCCCAACCGTTGCGCCCCCAGCACTTGAC
>CALGTL010000110.1 GCA_937901475.1 uncultured Dehalococcoidia bacterium | reverse complement strand
GGCCGAACGCCATTCCGATATTGGGGCCGCGACTCATCGAGAAGGCAACGGAGAAAACCTGTAGCGCTATGAGGGCTGCACCAAGGACCACGTGCTGTATGGCGGAGAAACGGGCGCGGTAGGACTGCCATAGCCCGAGCACAAGGGGAATAGTCATCAGCATGTAGGAGGCACTGAACATGGCATTGCCAAATGTTAAAGTGACTCTCTGCGATGGCTCAGCGACATGACTGAACAGTTCAACCCCGAATCTCTCTCCAACCCCATATATTCCAAGCAGAATGGAAGAGACTGTCAATGCCCAAAGGAGTCGACGGAGCTGCACCTCCGTGCGTAGGTGGGCAGCGATAGCACTAAATACGACGAAATAGGGTAAGACGCTCAAGAGGGAGTAACTGTCAAAGCCTGGTGCGAAGCCAGCCCAGCTAACGTTCATGAGTGGTGAAAACATGAATGAGATGAGATTTGCGGCAACGACTGCCATCGCGGCGAGCACGATAGGGTATTTGCGGACGCGTACTATCGCGTCACTGATAAGGGATTTTCCTCGGTCGACAAAAAATGACCGGGGGGCGCTTCGATCGGTGAAGGTCATCAACCAGTGGATCGTAGTAAGGGCTGTGAGCGCGATGGCTAGGCTGCGTAAGAGGAACACCTTCGGTGCGCCGGTGAAATCTACTATCGACCCCTCGGGCAAGGCGGCCAGAGGAACCAGCACAATACTCGCTAGCCACCCGGCTTCGATGGCGCGCTCAATGGCGATTCGATTACTTGGTACGAAGGTGATGGCGCCTCCAATTCTGGCAGAGATTGACCGCTATTGTAGGGAATCAGATTCGCGATTGCTGCGACCCCGCGCGTGTTCTTGCTCCGCGTCGCGGTTGTTTGCTGACGTATGAAGTTAACATTGCGATTATGGCGATTCATGGCAGAATCACAACATGCTTACGGTGATTGACTCCTTAGCTGTTAGGCCGCGGACTAGCAGGAGACAAGGCGCAATCGTCTACGGGGCGTGCTTGCTGGGGCTTCTGCCGCCACCGCAAGGTACAGAGAATTTTTGGAGGCCTATCTGGTTCTAGTGATCGAAATGCCGCCGACACTGGTAACGCTCCCTCGATTCTGAGTATTGCAACGAAGAAGTTTTGGTTAGGCGGATATCTAGCGAATGCTCAGCACAAGCGTGATAGAGCAGGCATTTAGCCTGTTGTTAATAGATAGCACATGCAACGCACAAGGGTGGGAATGGTCTGTCTCCCGTAGATTGGTGAGTGTTCTTGCCAAACGGGGAGTAGTGTTCGCTGATGAGGAAGTGATTGCGATTACGGAGGCCAATGAGCTGGAGAATCACTTGTTGTCGCTAGAGACCGCAACGTGCGTTGTTTTGCTCAGTCGCGGTGATAATCAAGGAGTCTGGGACTGGTTGCAGGCTAAAATCGATAGCCCGAAGATAGCGGTGGTCTGTCATTGGGGCGAGGCCACTCCTGACTTGACGGACGCAGTACTGAAGGCGGTGGGCGGCTGGGCTCCGATTGCAGTTGCTCCAGAGTCTGCTATCGAGCCTCGGGAAGGAGCGCTATTCCTATTGAAATTTTTAACGGAAATGTACCTGCACTCCAACGGTCGTATGACGGGTCGTATGGTTTGGTTCGCTTGGAGGAAAGCTAATGAACTTCTTAAGCGTCGGCGTATGGGTGCGATATTTGGGCTACGTACCTAGCGCAACTGCGGAGCATTACTACTGGGGAGAGGCAATGTGATTGTTGTGTTGCCTAAGAAGAGTGGTTCCGAGCGGAGTACGCGCATGAAGATTTCGTGGGTAAGATCAACGTCCACTTTGTTGTAATCTACGAGGAGTTCAGGTTCGGTTGCCCACACTTCGGCGTTGCGTTTGTGATCCCATTTGAGTTTTTCTTTGCCAAGTGTATTGAGGCAGAGGTTGTCAAGGCTGATGCGGCGCCCCGAGATTTTTACAATCTCGGCCATCAGGTCGTAATGCTGCTGAATGAAAACTTTCCGATCGAGGACTTCACTAAACCAGCGGTCTAGTACGGGGATGTCGAAGCGGTCGCCATTGAACGTGACAAGAGGGCCTGAGAACGACTCTAGCTGGTCGGCTAATGCCGCGAGGCTCTCAGGCTCTGAGGTGTACATGGCGTAGAAGTTGTCGCAGCGCAGGCCGGTGAGTAGCAGCTGAAACCCCTCGGGGATATTTCGCATATCGCCGCCGCTGGTCTCGATATCGATGACTATGAAATCGCCTGTATCCATGACCAGAGGATACCTTGTGTATCACTCGCTGGCGCGTATGATATGGACACAACCTTATAGCAGATGTCGTTACGTCGTTCACTTCGCTGGTGAAGGGCGACTGTGAAGTCGGTGAGATTCCGACACTGTCACGCAACGGTAATCCTCATGGATATTGGGGTAAGTCCGGCCTGGAACGACTATCAACTCTGTCCTGCGTGAAACAGGGCTGGAGATCTCGATTTAAGAGTGAACCCGCCTAGTAGTGGCGGGTTTTTGTTGCGCTGGGGCTGGGAATGAGTTCTTGAGGAGAGCGAGATGCAACTGCTAGCTGGCCCATCGATCCGAGTACGTCCACGAGCCGGAATGCTGACGCGAGAGGTACTTGCTCCAGGGGCGTTCGTTTTGTCCATTTTAATCAGCAACTTTGCATTGGCAGACTTGCCCAATGTGAAATTGTTTGATTTGCTGGTATTCGTTGCGGGCTACTCGCTAGGGATGCGCCGTGGGCTGGTGGTTGCGGCCAGCGGTATGTTGCTTTATGAGATTGGAAATCCCTGGGGGCCTGCGCAGGCACCGCTGCTGTTGACGAAAATAGGCGCAGAGATGGTCTATGCCGTCGCGGGTGCGGTGTTTGCACGATTCTCGCTGATTTCGCCTATGCGGCTTGGCCCGAGCAGGACATCAGTGGGCTTTGTAGTCGCGGCGCTGGTCACGACGGTTGCTTATGATCTAGCGACTAACCTGTACACCGCTTACTTTTGGGCGGGGCTAGCGGGCGGAACTGAGTACATACGCTGGATTGGCGTTACGCTGTTCGGCCCTGGTGCGCTTCTGTTCATGGTGCTGCACGTGGGCAGTAACGTGGTGTTGTTCCCCACGTTCGCTCCGTTGTTTATCAAGGGAGCAGAGCAAGTTCAGCGTAGTTTTCGCCTCAAGCCATGACGTTCAAGCTACCTCTTTCCTTACTTCTTCTCTTTGCGTCGCTGAGTTTTTCAACTGTGGCTTGTGGCAGCGAACAAGACCTAGATGCACCTCCTATCACGGCGAGTGTTTTGATTGAGCCTGAGGAAGGTGGCGGGACGTGGTTCAAGGACGTGTCTGTGCCGAAAGGAACAGATGGTTATGAACTACTCAAGGCTGCTGTCGATGGAAACCTAGTTGCCGAGTGGTACTCCGAGTACCGCGCCCATTTCGTTTCGTCTGTGCTTGGTGTGGGTCCGGTAGGCTCCGAGTTCTGGGCAGTATTCATATGGAATGAAGACTCATTGGCATGGGAGCCATTGCCAGTTGGAGCAGATCTTTTCTCAGTGAAAGAGGGCCACATTATGGGCTGGGCATTGGTTGAATATAATACCGAATCCCCAGAATTGCCTACAAGCATACCGTAGCCTACAGGAGGGTTTGGTTCGCATTGTATGTATATGAACCCCGCTGCTCCGGATGGTGTAGCGGGGTTCATTTCGCTAAGCCCTTGAGGACTTTCAGAAGCCGCCTAGAACGGGCAAGCTAGGAATCGGGGTCTTGAACATGCAATGCTCGCTCTACCTCTTCGGCGAGCTCTTTACGCTCAGCGGACTCGCGCTTCTCTCGGTCAAGGGCGTCACGCGCCTCGCGGCGCTGCCGGATCTGGGTACCGTAGTGAACTCCAAGCGTATAGATCACACCGGCAGTCGGCACGCCAAGGAGGGCTCCTGGCACACCTGCAAGCCTGGCGCCGAGTACTACTGAAATGATGACTAACATGGCTGGCATACGAACGGCATGGCCAAGGATTCGGGGTGTTAGCAGGTTCAACATAACCTGCTGCACGAACAACAGCACAGCCAACACAATGATGAAAGTAATGAAGTCGCCTTTGACGATAGCAATCAACAATGGTAGCGCTAGGGCTAGCCAGTCGCCGATAAATGGTACGGCGAGCAACACGCTGGAGATGAGCGCGACGGGCAGAGCGGCTGGCAGGTCGGTAGCCAGCATGACTGACGCAGTGCCCACACCGTAGATGGTGGAGACTACAAGCATGCCACGGACATAGCCGTGGAAGGTTTCATCGATTGTTGTGAGCACGAACCAAGTCTCACGTTCCACCTTTGGTGGCAGCACCTTTAGGCCTTCGCGTAGTCGGCGTCCACCATCTAGCACAATGTAAAAGGAGATAGCAATCACTAATGTGACACTGAACAGTGCTGAGGCTAGGTTCGTAAGGATGGGCACGGCGTTGAGAGTTAACCAGTTGCCAATTGATTGCCCGATGTCATCGAAGGGGTCGATTTGAACCCGATCAGCTATCCCGAGATTGATACCAATACCCCCCAATACCTCGTCCGCATTAGTGAGGACAATAGGAATGCTTGCAACGATGGATGGAATGTCTTGCGCAAGATCTTCGGTCTGTTGGACTGTAGCCGGTATAACCAGGAAGGCGAAGTCGGCAATCAATGTGATCAAGCCAAGATATACGAGCAAGATTGCGAGTGGGCGTCGCATTTGCGGAATCCGCATTAGGCTGTTGACCACGTGAATTAACACTGAGCCGACCAGCCAAGCAAAGAAGAAAATGAGTAGTAGGTCACCTAGGAATCCCCATAGACGACCGACAGCGCTCGCCAAGTAGACGAAAGCACTGAGAGCCCCAACGACGAGGGCCGTTTTGAACCACCAACTACGTTCTATCAACGATTCACCCGTATTAACTATTCTAACCGTAGCGTAAAGCGGTTGTTGGTTAGGAGCATACGCCTTGACGGCTATTCGCAGGGCTGGATTTAGTTTTAGAGAGCGTTACCCGGTCGCGGAAAGCGATGAGATCTGGTCTGCAAGCACAGATGGTTCGCTTGTCGGAAGTTCGCAGCGGTAGCCTTTACAGACGTACGCGGTCGCGGCCCCATCAAGCTGCCCTCGGTCTGTAAGTAAAGGGCTCGTGAACAAGTCTGGGTCGCCTGGCCGCATACCTACGATGGTGCGATTTGGTTGGTAGCCGAGATACAACGCTTGGAGGAGGCTGCGAGTATCATTTTCCATAGGGTCACCGACGATAACTACCTCTGCAGGTTCAGCTAGGTAAAGCTCCAGAACCTTGAGCCAATTACCGAAGCCCAGGGCCACTCGCGGGAGCAGTGGAACCACGCTCCTTAGGAGGCGGGCGGCGATGTGCGTATAGCGGTCGTCACCACTGATGCTTCCCATCCTGAGCAGTGCTTCCGCTGCAGAAGAGGAACCGGACGGCACAGCGTTGTCGAACAGGTCACGTGGCCGGACGATCAACTGCTCGTGATCGGTACCGACATCGTAGAAGCACTCATCAGCTTCATCCCAGAACAACTCAAGCATCTCATCTGTGAGGTCGCGGGCAACGTGGAGCCAAGAATGGTCAAAAGTCGCGGCATGAACAGATATAAGAGCGTTGATGAGATGAGCGTAGTCTTCCAGATACCCAAGCAAGTGCGCTGTGTCGTTTTTCCACGTTCGTAGTAGTCGTCCTCTAGGGCGCATCAGCTGAAGAATGGTGATTGAGGCTCGAGCTGCGGCTTCCCGCAAGCGAGGCTCGTCTAACGCTGCTCCAGCCTCGGCTAGTGTGCGAATTGCTAGCCCGTTCCAAGAGGTAAGTATCTTGTCATCGGTTGCAGGCGGCACGCGTCGCTCCCGGACTTCAAGGAGCTGCATCTTCAGGGATTTGAGGCGCTCGTCGTCATCGTGTGTCGCATCGGGCCTGAAGAGAATATGTTTGCCTTCAAAGTTAGGGCCACCGCCAACACCAAGTGCGCCTTTCAACAAAGACGCATCATCGCCTCCGAGAACCAATTCGATTTCGTCGGCAGCCCAGACGTAGTACTTACCTTCAATTCCTTCGCTGTCGGCATCCATGGAGGAAAAGAAACCGCCGTTAGTGTGAGAAAGGTCTTCGAGGAGGTAATCCAGGGTCTCTTCCGTTACCTCGCGGAACCGAGGCTCACCGGTAACGAGGTACGCCTGCAAATATGCGGACGCCAGCAAGGCATTATCGTAGAGCATCTTTTCGAAATGAGGTACGAGCCAGCGATTGTCAGTGGAGTAGCGAGAGAACCCTCCCGCAAGGTGATCGTAGATGCCGCCAGCAGCCATTTGAGTGAGCGAATGCGTGACCATTTCTAGCGCATGAGGAGTGCCCGTTCGGAGGTGATATCGTAGGAGGAATTCTTGAGGCATTGTCGATGGGAATTTTGGCGCTCCTCCGAAGCCCCCGTTCATGGGGTCGAAGGCAGAAGCAAGGGCTTGGTACGCAGCGTCTGCTATCTCAGGTTTGACGGGCTCGTCGGGAGATTCAGCAGCAGCAGAATTACGTAGGGTTTCAGTGAGCGTACTGGCGTTCTGCTCAACCATCGACAGCCTGTTCTGAAAGGCATCAGAGACTGCATCGAGCACGCGCGGCCAAGAGGGCATGTGCCCGCGGTCTTCTTGGGGGAAATAAGTGCCACCGTAGAATGGGCGGCCATCTGGCATCAGGAATACGTTGAGAGGCCACCCCCCTTGCCCCTGCATAGTCATCAGCGCTTGCATGTAAATTGAATCGACATCTGGTCGCTCTTCACGGTCAACCTTGATGCTGACGAACAACTCATTCATCTTTGCAGCAATCGGCTCATCCTCGAAGGACTCGTGCTCCATGACATGGCACCAGTGGCACGCGGCATACCCGATGCTCACGAGTACGGGCTTGTTCTCATTGCGGGCCTTGGCGAAAGCTTCTTCGCCCCAAGGGAACCAATCCACGGGGTTCTGGGCATGTTGGAGTAGGTAAGGAGAGGTCTCATGTATAAGTCTGTTAGTCATGCCATCACCAAGGAGGTCATCGCACTAGTGGTTGCCAGTGGGACCGTGAAGTTGTCGTCAAAGTTGTCGTCAATGAAATAGGGAATAATTTTTCATTCATGCCGTTAGCTTTACCGCCGCGACGAAGATCCGAGTTTTCTCAGTTTGGGAACCAGGCCAGCGAGAGCCTCTACGACGTAGTCGATTTCATCTTCTGTGTTCTCGGGGCCGACAGTGAGACGCAATGTGGATCGTGCTGCCTGGTCTGAACTGCCCATAGCCAGTAAAACATGGGACGGCTCGATAGAAGCAGCAGTGCAAGCGCTCCCGCTGGATGCCGCAATACCCGCGAAATCGAGGCCCATAAGGAGAGGCTCGGCT
>CALGTL010000109.1 GCA_937901475.1 uncultured Dehalococcoidia bacterium | reverse complement strand
GCGATCCTGCACAAGAACGCACTTAGCTTTTACAACTTGGATCGACCTGCAACGTAGTTGATGGATTAGAACGCGGGGTTGCCTCGTATAAAATACTCTTCAGGCGGGTCATAGTACCGACCATTGCCAATGAGTACTGCGACAACAGCGCTTCTGAAACATCAAGCGCACGACTGCAGACCACTGTTTGAAGCAGCTCATTCTTAGAGCAGGAATCACTTGGGAACCTGCTCTAAGAATGAGCTGTAACTGTGCCTCAGAGAAACCAGTGTTCAGTTGCAATATAAATTCGCCGTAGGCTGACATCCTTGTAGCCTGTGGTGTGCTGTAGAGCGCACCACAGGCGGATGTAACGTAGTGCTAGTCGAGATAATGATGGATGATCGCTTTTGAGACTCTCCAAATTTAATAATGGGAAGTCTGTCCCAAGGAAACCCCTTACGGGGTTAGCCCGAATGCTCTAAGCACACGTTGCCTGTGACGAGCGAATCAGCTTTGCCAAAGGTACTGTAAATCATAGGTATAATTGCATTTCGTTGAATTTTATTTTTGACATTTCCTGGGGAATTCTCACTTTACTCACCTGGGGAATTGCCGATTTCCTGGTTCGCGGCATTGCCTTACGAATTGGTAGCTCCAGCACGGCCTTTTTCGTCCAAAGCATCGGCGTTGTAGTTCCTGCAACTGCACTTGGAGTGCTGTTCTTCTCTTCGGGGTTAGGCCCAGTAGCTTGGACGAACCTGATATGGCTAGCTCCGGTCAATGCCCTACTAGCGAGCTTGGCATACGTGATCTATTACACCGGTCTCGAGCGCGGATCAGTTTCTGTCGTCAGCTCAGTAGCCTCGGCTTGGCTACTGGTTGCTGTTCTAGTGGGAGCGCTTGTTCTCAACGAAACAGTCAGTAGTGAGCAACGAGTGTTGATAGCCGTGGTGCTGGCAGGAATAGTTACGATCGGTGTACAGCCAGGAGAAGGAAATGGCAAAAGCTCGGGAATCGCCTATGGCCTAGGAGCAATGCTTCTCCTCGGTGTGGCTCTAGCCCTCTCTAAACCTCTAACTGAAGCAGCGGGACCGTTCCTTGCAGTGCTTACAACACGAATGATTACTTCGTTATTCACTTTTGGATTGGTTCGTGCTCGGTCACAGAAGCTAAGGTGGCCGTCTCATCGATTGGATATGTGGGTGCTTATTGCTGCCGGGTTGTTGGATGCGGCAGGGTTCGTGGCTTACAACATTGGCCTGGATCGGGCATCAGTGGTGGTGATGGCCCCCATTGCAGCTGCGCATCCTCTAGCAACAATCGTCCTGGCGATGGTTGTCCTACGAGAACGGCCTAAGCTCTTTCAGGCAATAGGCATAGTGGTCACCTTAATCGGCGTGATTGCGCTCAGCTTTGTGTCCCCGGGCTAGATGTTGTCAATCACATAGGGAGGCCTTATTGATAGCCCTTGGATTTGGCTGGGTGCTGCTGAATCAGCTCAATATGGCAACGTGAAATTGCTTGGGTTCGGATTGCACCGAAATTAGAACGCAAGTTGGCCTCGCTCCCAAATGGCTAGCTTGGGTTTGTGATTGTGATGGAGCGAATGCTTCCCAAAATGAGGGATGTATACCCATCAAAGCGGGCTTTTGATTATGAGTGCTGAACGGGCTTTGCTCGCAGCTCAACTTGGGTCAATTACTAACACGGCCGCGCGAAATAGCGGACGTACAACGTCAATATGCCTGAGCACCCGATCATCTAACTGATGCCCTAGTTTGGTGAGTGGGTTGTCAGGGTTTTTGAACAATGGTGATGAGATGGCACCTAGGGGCAATGACATGAGTCCGTATGGGTAGAACCAGAACCCATTGAACGTCTGCTTGAACCAGCGAAGATCTGCCCGTGAAATAGGCCTTTCGTCTTCTGTGTGATCGTCCTTGCTGATAGAGCGATACAACGCGCCCATGATGTTAGCCCCGAGCGGCTCTCGGAAAACCATAGCCCCGCCCTTGTTGAGATTTTCACTCGCAAGTCGCTCTAGGACAGGTCTGAAATTGACATGATGTAGGACACCTCGTCCGTAGATGAGATCGTACTGCCCGCTAATGGGGTCTTCGGCATTGAGTTCTCGGAACTCAAGCCGGCCTTTGACCGCTCGAGCTTGCGCTTGTTTGATTTGGCGGGTTGAAATATCGGTAGCGAGTACGGTGGCATCAGTTTCATTGACGAGCCGCTCGGCTACTCCGCCATTCCCACACCCAAGCTCCAACGTGTGCGAGGCGCTTGCGCGTTCAGCGACGGTTCGGAAAAACAAATCTTCGCCATGTTGGGCGTTAGGTCCACGAAAAATATGTCCGAATACCCGATGAACCCAGGGCCTGCCCTGTAGGGCATCGTGCGTATCGTAGGAGTAGCGCTCCCTGTCTGATCGCTGCATGCTGTGATACCTCTATTGCGTTGGGATGAGCGTATCACGGTGTTGTGGCCAGGCAGAGAGGGAGCAGCAGAAGAGGACTGTCAATGAATCTGCTTGTGGGCTCCTATAGCGCCTCGTACCATGGCAGTCGAGCCCAAACTTACCAGGTCCCTAATATATGAAATCACCAGCTAACGTAGCTTTACGAACCTCTAGCCCTCAGTTTTTTGGGCGCGCCATAGAAGGCACGTGGCTGTCTGCTGCATTTCTCATTCCATTGCTGGTGACACACGAGGAATGGATAGTGGGCTTCATCCAGATGCCTAAGATATTTGCTATGCGATCGCTAGCTGTCATTTTGGTGATACTGCTCTCTTTCGAATGGGCATTCACAACCAATCTAGAAGGATCAACTCGATTTAATATCGCCGGCATTCCTCACAGATCGTGGGCCAGCCTCAAGTACCACTCCGCACGATTAGTGATTTTTGCGGCTGGCATGGTGCTAGTGGCGACATTGGTCTCCGTGCTTTTGTCCCCAGTGAGGACTATAGGTATCTGGGGAATTGACCCCGGTTGGGATACATACGGTCTCTTCAACGTGATTCCGTATCTTCTCTATTTCGCAGTTATCGCAGCGAGACTTCGGGCGCGGGCGCAGATTGAGCGATTAATTTGGACGTTGACCGCCACGTCGATATTGATGAGTCTTTACGGAGTCGCTCAACACTGGGGCATAGATCCATTGATACTGAACCCTGTGCTTGTGGACCGAGTCGGCATGACTTTTGGGAACCCGATTTTCGGTGCTGCGTACTTGATTTTGACCATTCCTCTCACGCTTGCATGGTTTATGTCTTACAGGAGTCGAATGTCCCCGTTTGCGCACGTATTTATAGGCTCCGGGTTGATCACGACCCAAATGGTTGCATTGACATTTACGTTTAGCCGCGGACCCTGGGTTGGGTTCGTTGTCGGGGCATTGGTGTTTACATTGGCATTTGCCTTTGTGTTTGGGTGGCGGGAGATGCGGCGCCCTGCATCTATCTTTGGGGTAGCGTTGGTATTTGTGGTGCTGATGAACGTGATTCCGGTTCAGGATGCCCCTGATAGCAACCCAACTTTCGGGCAAACTGTTGGTTCTATCGCCCCAGATGTGGCAGGTGGCCTAAATAACCGATGGACCATTTGGAATACGGCACTTGATGTCTACGTTTCGGTGCCTTGGGTAGATACAAGCAAATACCCTGAGATCCCAGATTTATCACTGCGTTGGCTGCGACCGGTAGTTGGCTACGGACCTGACATGTTCGGCTATGCGTACCCTCTAGCTGGTGACACTGTCTACACGCGAGAATTGGCAAGTCACGGCCACAATTTCATCATTCATAGCCTTATTGAAATAGGCCTCTTCGGCGCTTCGGCGTACCTCTTCCTGTTTGCTGCTACAGGCACACTGCTATACCGCTTGTTAAGAAAGGCACGTGAGGGAGCCTTCCCTGCTTGGTATAGCTACCTAGTGGTGGCGTTGGCTTCTGTTTTAGTGGCGCGAGCGGTAGAGCAAATCCCAGGGAAGGCGCAGGTTGCTGATCTGCAATTGATGTGGATGCTCGCAGCGTTGGTGGTCGCTATGGTGTCAATTGCTCCACGGATAGAAGAGTCATTGGCTAATTCTGTGATGGGCAGTAGCGGCTCAGCTAGGAGAGATAGGTCGCGGCGAGAACGAAGAGGTCACACCTCGCGATCTCTTGTGGGCGTGTCGATACCGCGTGTCGTACTTGCGGGTGTGATTGCGATGCTTGCGCTGACTCTTTGGTCGCAGGCCATCGTAAATCAGGTACATGCGTCATCTATCGCGGCGGACGCCCAGCTTGCGGGGCGTGCAGGGGAAAACCAGGATGCGATTGAATCGAGCCTTAAGGCAATCAATATCGCCCCTTCTTCTTCCATTATTAAAATCAACCTCGGTGAATTGTATTTCCGATTGGGTATGCAAGCAGATCGGTCTGTGAGCGAACGTATCGATTATTTCCGGAAAGCCTATGCTTTGGCCATGGACGCACTAGAACGTAACCCGATGGATCACCGGGGATGGTCTCGTGCAGGTGAATACGCGCGCGAGTTGGCTGTGCTGACCCCGGCCTATGCAGCTCAATCTGTTTACGACAACACTGTGTTGGTGAACTTGATGCCGGGATTCTGGCAAGCACGAACGGCATTGGCTTGGGCTTTTCTTCGAGTGCAGAACTATGAGGCAGCCCTTGATACGGTAGAGGACGCTAAGGGCATTAACATTCTCGAAACTCGCGGTGCAAACCTGGCCTACTACATCCAGGCTTCGGCTTCGGAGAGCCTTGGTCGGACCGATGAAGCGCGAGCGGCTGCACACTGCTCTCTGGCTTACCTCCCGACAAATCAGGCGCTCGACATCCTTGGAAGACTGGGCGAGGAATTCGATAGTCAAGCAGCGTTCGACTTGACCCTTAATGCAGATGATTTCGTGATATGTCCTGAGCAGATTCCCACAAACTAGCTTTCGAGGTTGAAGAGGCAAAGGAGACTATGATTTCTGACGATGCTGATCTGGCTAGTCGCTCGCGCTATAAGCGTACCTATGATCTAGTGATCCTAGCCGGGGCTCATCTATTCCCGCCGTTGACTGTCCTTTGGATCACGCTTTGGATCTTCATTCCATTGATAATATGGCTTGAAGATCATGGACCGGTGTTCTATGGCCAAGAGCGCATAGGCAAGAATGGCAAGACTTTCAAGGTGCTGAAATTTAGAACAATGGTGCCAAACGCTGAAGCGATTACTGGAGCAGTGTGGGCCATTGAGAATGACCCCCGCATCACCAAGGTGGGCCGATGGCTGCGGGCTTCTGCATTAGATGAATTGCCCCAGGTTGTGAATATACTTAGAGGGGATATGAGCTTTGTGGGGCCGCGGGCAGAACGGCCCGAACTGCACTCGCAGTTCGTGGATCGAGCACCATTGTTCGCCGAGAGAATCCGTGTTCGGCCTGGTTTGACGGGCGTCGCGCAGGTAAATGGAAGCTACGACCTCCCTCCAGAAGAGAAGGTGTTGTATGACCTCCAATACATGCAGACAATGAGCCCGTGGGTAGACTCTAAATTGATGCTGGCATCAGTGGTTAATACATTGTTGCGCCGATGGGATCGCAAGGAACACTGATGAAAATTTTGCTCACTGGTGCTGCGGGATTCATTGCCTCAAGAGTTGCTCACATCCTGCTTGATAGAGGGGACGAAGTAGTCGGTATCGACGTGATGAACGACGCCTATGACCCACGCCTTAAGATATGGCGGTTAGCGCAACTTGAAGATCGACCACGCTTCAGCTTTTACCGCACGGACATTTCTAATAGGCGGGAGCTGGAGAAGGTGGTTTCAGTCGCTCAGCCGGACGCGGTGATTAACCTTGCGGCAAGGGCCGGCGTCCGCCAAAGCGTCGATGACCCTTGGATTTACTACGAAACCAACGTAACCGGGACACTTAATTTACTTGAGCTTTGCCGCTCCCTTGGTATCCCAAAATTCATACTCTCCTCTACATCTAGCGCGTACGGGAACCAGTTGAAACAACCCTTCACTGAGGACATGCCAACCGACAGCCCGCTATCTCCGTATGCGGCATCAAAGAAAGCGGCCGAGGTCCTTGCGTACACTTACCATGACATCTACGACATAGATGTCACCGTGTTTCGGTACTTCACAGTTTATGGGCCTGCGGGCAGGCCGGACATGAGTATTTTTAGATTCATCCGCTGGGTCGATGAAGGGGTGCCGGTGAAGGTGTATGGAGACGGCTCGCAGCGCCGAGATTTCACGTTCGTTGAAGATATCGCTCGCGGCACGGTCGCAGGGTTGAGCAAAGTAGGCTACGAGATCATCAACCTAGGCGGAAACGGTCCGGTTTCGCTGCTTGAGATCATAGCAATCATTGAAGAAAAGCTTGAGAAGAAGGCGCACATCGCATTCCAGCCTCCAAATCCGCTGGATGTCGCTGCGACATGGGCAGACATTTCCAAAGCTGAGCGCTTGCTAGGATGGCGACCCCAGTCGAGCCTCGAGGCAGGGGTCGAGGCAGCGGTGGAGTGGTACCGCGCCAATCGTACGCTGGCGACATCGGTTGAGATGTAAGGAGTATGGCCACGCTGAACATGTATCGAGCGGCCATCGTGGGCTGTGGTCGTATCGGCACTGCGACTGGCGACCCGGCACAAGGGCAGTCGCGCATCAAAAGCCATGCTGAAGCGTATTGCACCTTGCCCAACGTTGACCTAATCGCGTTGTGCGACGCTAGCGCCGCGACCCTGGCTCGAGCATCTATGAAGTGGGGTGTAGGTGCAACGTTCGCTGATGTTGGAGATTTGCTTGCGATTGCGCGGCCTGACTTACTGAGTGTTTGCGCTCCAGCTGATCAGCACGTTGAGATATTGCGGATGGCCATTGAAGCGGGAGTGAAGGGCGTATTGCTGGAGAAACCAATCACACCTGATCTGGCGACGGCTAGGTCGGCACTTGATCTGGTAGAGAGGGCTGAAACTCGCGTCGCCGTAAACTACACTCGCCGCTTCCCACCTATCTACCGTAGGGCTATCGAGGATGTGCGTGCTGGGGGCATTGGGCGCGTGCAGTATGTCCATGGCATCTACACTAAAGGTACCGTCAACAATGGTTCGCATATGATTGACCTACTGCGAGCGATGCTAGGAAATCCCGTACAGGCGGACGCCCTATCGGGAGACTCTCTCCCCCCCCCATCGACAGTATCAGCCCGAATCATATTTGAAGGCGGCGCTGAGGCTTGGCTCGCAGCGGCCGATGGGGCTGCTTTCAATGTATTTGACCTCGATATTCTTGGCACTGAAGGGCGTATCAAATTCACTGACCTAGGCCACGTGGTCCAACGTTTCACGGTGGCTGAGACATCGAGTGAATATGGGTTCCGACAGCTCTCGCCGTTGTCAGCCCCGCAGCCAACGGGACTAGCGGGCTCGGTGCGCTATGCAGTCGAGGACCTGATAGAGAGTATCGAAACGCGCCAGCAACCAGCCTGCACGGTAGCAGATGGATACGCGGCATTGGAAATTGCACTGAGTCTAAAGGGTAATCAATGAGCGAGGAAAAGCTAGGAATATTAGGCGGCTCGCCAGTCAACAGTGAGCCATGGCCTGAGACCAATACGATAGGTGATGAAGAGAAGAAGGCCGTCCTCGCAGTCTTGGACTCTGGGCTACTTTCTGGATTCCGCGCGGTTCCCGGAGAAGATTTCTGGGGGGGGCCGCAGGTTAGGGAGCTGGAAGCGGAGTGGTCAGCGTATTTTGGTGCCAGCCATTCGGTAAGCTTCAATTCGCTCACTTCAGGGTTGTTTGCCGCGATCGGGGCCGTTCGGATTGGGCCAGGCGATGAAGTGATCGTTTCTCCGTACACGATGGCTGCTTCCGTGACATGTGTGGTGGCGTACGGAGGAATACCGGTGTTCGCCGACCTCGAGCCCGAGAGCTACTGCCTTGACCCCGCGTCAATCGAAGAGCAGATAACACCAAGAACGAAAGCGATAGTTATCGTTCACTTGTTTGGATATCCAGCTGATATGGATAGCATCATGGAAATAGCTACACGTCACCACCTGACGGTCATTGAAGACTGCGCACAGGCTCCAGCTGGCGAATACCGCGGTCGTTATGTGGGAACAATTGGCCACATAGGAGGATTCAGCCTTAATCGGCACAAAACGATCCAAGCCGGAGAGGGTGGGGTAATGATCACTGAGGATTCGGATCTCGCACTGCGTATGCAGTTGATTCGGAATCACGGCGAGGTGGTGGTCGAGTCCTTCGGGCTTGAAGATGTGGCGAACACGTTCGGAGGCAATACCCGGATGACTGAGATGGAGGCTGCTGTGGCTCGTGAGCAACTTAAGAAGCTCGATGGCCTCAATAGCGCGAGAATAGGTTTGGCAGCATACCTAGACAGGCGGCTCTCAGAAGTGCCAGGAATCGAGCCACAGCGACTCCAGCACGTGAATGACAAGCATGTGTACTATTTGTACGCCATGCACTACGACGAAAATGTCGTCGGGCTTCCACGTGACTTATTTGTTGAGGCTGTACGAGCAGAAGGCGTTGAGCTCAGGCAAGCGTACGTGAGGCCTATTTACCTAGAGCCTATGTTTCAACAGAAGAGAGCGTTTTCTAAAGGGAATTTTCCCTTCATATCAGAATTCCACAACGCGAAGGGAGCCTACGACAAAGGGATATGCCCCGTGACTGAGGCTGCGTATGAACGGGAGTTGATATTCGGTAATTTCGCGCGCTGGCCTCTGACGAAGGGCCACATGGATCAGATTATCAATTCCTTCCAAAAGGTGATTGCCAATCGGAACGTACTACTAGCGGCCAAAGCAGTCTAGGGTGGCGCGGATTCTTGTCGCTGCTGGTGACCCAGGGGGGGCAGCAGCGCTACTCCCCGTCATGCATGCCCTGGTTGCAAGAGGGCATGAACTAAGGTCGATTGCAGGGGACCCGGCTGCCCGGATGTTCACCGAAGCAGGTTTCGATTGCTTGCTCGCCAATGGGATGTGGAGCAATCATATCGCCGCCGCTGAAATTGCAGTGACTTCGAATAAGCCCGATTTAATCCTGGCGGCCACAAGCATGCTGGCAGGCGTAGAGGCTGCCTTCGTTCGAACAGGCAAACGCGATGGTATTCCCACTGTCTGCGTCCTCGACGCATGGGTAAATTACCGCAAACGCTTCATCAACCCCGACGACATGATGATGCTCCCGTCTACCTTACCTGATGTGATTACCGTCATGGACGATTTCACTGTGCGCGAGATGGTGGACCTAGGTTTTCCCCCAGCTGTACTCCAAGTCGTCGGCCAGCCTGCATTTGACTCCTGGGTCGAACGATCTTCATCCCCCATGTGGGCGCGAATGCAAGCCGATGCCCGTCGCGCTCTGAGCGTACGTGACGATGAATGCCTCGTTGTCTTCTTCTCGCAACCGCTCGACAACGACTACGGCCCGCCAGGTTCCCCTCTTCACCGCGGGTACGACCAACATACAGCTTTCACCGCACTTCAGCATGCCATCGCTGGCCTGAATCCCAAGCCACGACTGGTAATCAAACCTCACCCACGTGAGCCAGTTGGGGCTTACGAACAAGCGGGAACAACAGGCACTGTGATACCTTGCCTGGGTGAATCAATAAGTACGGACTCGCTTACTGCGGCAGCCGATCTGGTGGTCAGCATGACCTCCGTGACGCTGGTGCAAGCCATGCTGGTGGGTACTCCTATTATCAGCCTCCAGCCTAATCTCCGCGTTGACGATGCCAATGTCCTTGGCAGAATGGGTATAACGCTACCAGTCACTGACATCTCGGTGTTACCGAGTGCGATCAATAGAGGTCTGGCAGAAAAAGGACTGAATGTACAGTCGCACTTGCCTCAGACGTGGACAGACAGCCGGTCGACTGGGCGTACCGTGGCCGTGATTGAGCATTTAGTAAAGGATTACTAACAATGGCGATCGAATTCCTAAGTGGGCAACATATCTACTTGCGCTCCCTGACTGAAAACGACGTGAATGGGCCGTACCTGACGTGGTTCAATGACCCTGAAGTATCCGCTGCTAATGGCCACCACTACCGGCCGTTCACCACAGATGAAGCGCTCGCGTACGTCCACCGGGTAGCGTTCGCGACCGAGGAGTTAGTTCTCGCGATTGCCACTCGCGACGACGACCGCCATATCGGCAACGTCACGCTGAAGCGAATCGATGCTATAGCAAAATCAGCCGAATTCGCCATTGTCATCGGCGATAAAACAGCGTGGGGCAAAGGCTATGGCAAGGAGATCGGACGTCTTGTGCTCGACCACGCATTCAAGGAGCTTAACCTCCGGCGCGTCCACTGCGCCACATACGAAACCAACATCGGCATGCAAAAACTAGCGGCGTTCCTAGGTATGCAAGAAGAGGGCAGGCGCCGAAAGGCTATCTTCAAGTCCAATCGTTACCTGGACGTGATCGAATACGGCGTGCTCCGGGAGGAGTACCTATCGACCACGGCACAATGAAAACCATCGCACTCCTAGCGGTACGGACCGGCTCAAGTCGATTGCCGGCCAAAGCCCTCATGCCGATTCTTGGTAAGCCCATGCTTGAGCGTATGGTCGAGCGCGTCCAACGGGCTACCAGCATCGACGAAATAGTCATTGCTACTACAGAGCGTCACGAGGATGACCGCATCGAAGCGCTCGCGGCACGTCTAGGCGCGAACTGCTTTCGTGGCTCTGAAGACGACGTGCTCGGCCGCATGGCGGGAGCCGTCGAGGCTGCGCAGTGTGATCGCGTCATAGAGTTGCTTGGCGACAACCCCTTGGTACATGCCGACATCATCGACGAGGTCGCCCGGTTCTTCGAATCTGGTTCCTACGACTACGCAGTCAATGTTACCTCCGAACAACCCAACGCCCCGTCAAGCGCAGCCCGTTTCCCGATAGGCGTACGCGTCGAGATATATAAGCCCAGCGTCATCCTTCGTTGCGCTGCCGAGACCGATGCCCCGGGTAATCGCGAGCACTCCACGTCGTATATAGGAGAGCACCCTGAGAAATTCAAACTAGGCTACTTCGAGGCAACTGGCCATTGGGCTTCGCTGAACGAGCCTCAGATGACATTTGCAGTTAATTACCAACAGAATTTCGACTTGATTCAGACGATATTTGAGGCCTGCTATCCTTTGAATGAGAACTTTCCTCTACAGTCTGTAATGGATCTGCTAGAGGCAAAACCGGATTTGATTTCCTTTATGGGAGCACCGGGGTCGTGAATTCGCTGCGGCGGAGCCGTCTCTAAATATGAACAAACCTACAATCACTGTCTATGTTGTCTCACACAACTACGGCAAATATCTGACCGAGGCCGTCGAGAGTGTCTTTGCGCAAACTCGAACGGACTGGGAACTGATAATCATCGATGACGGATCGCAAGACGACTCAGGACCGCTAGCCGAATCGTTACGCGAGCGGGAGCCTGGCCGTACGAGAGTCATAGTCCACTCTACTCCATGGGGTCTACAGAAGAGCGCTAATGAAGCGATTCGCCTAGCGCATGGGAAGTACATTATCCGCCTTGATGCAGATGATTACTTGGATGAGAACGCACTGCTGGCACTTGCGCACCACTTAGATACTCACGACAAGACAGCTCTGGTTTACCCTAGCTACGTCTATGTTGACGAAGAGGGCAACCAGCTAGGAGTTGAGCACCGATGGCGACTGGGCCTGGACACTGTGGTGTTTGACCAACCTGCCCATGGCGCCTGCACGATGGTGCGTAAGCGAGTGTTGAAGGCCATAGGTGGCTACGACGAGGCGAATAACCGGCAAGATGGTTACGAATTGTGGCTGAAGGTCATCAACCGCTATGAGGTAGCCCAGTTGACGACCCCACTCTTCTACTACCGCCAGCATGCGTCATCGCTGAGTTCTGATCGTACAGAATTACTTCGCGCTCGTGCGCAAATCAAACGAGCGCTAGTGGAGCGTAACTCAGGAGCAGTTTCCCCTCGGATTTTGGCTATCGTGAGCGCGAAGAATACCTACTCGGACATGCCCAACGTGGTACTCAATGAGATCGCGGGGAATCCATTGATTGCATATACGTTGGATGCGGCTCTCGCGGTGCCGTCGCTCGACCGAATTATGGTATCAACTGACGATCAATCAGTGGTTGACTACTGCACGGTGAACTATCCGGAAATTTCCGCGCGAGTGCGCTCGCCTAATTTATCAGCGAAGACTGTTCGCGAGATAGACAGCCTTCGCGAGTCAGTGGGAGCCGCCGAAGATGCAGGGTTTTGGCCCGACATTATCGTGCACTTAAGCGTTCATAATCCTCTGCGCCAACCTGAGCAAATACAGAAAGGCATAGATACGTTGTTGCTTTACGACGTTGACTCAGTAATCAGCGTGCACGAGGATCAAGACCTCTACTATGTGCATGGTGAGCGCGGGCTTGAGCCGCTGAACCCCAGTATGCATCGTAAGGTCCGTGTGGAGCGCGAGGCGCTGTACGCAGGGAATGACGTGCTACACGTACATTGGCGAGACTCACTCGATGAAGGTGCAGACTTCAAACCGAAGGTTGGGCACATCGTTGTTCCTCGCGGAGATGGCTTCCAAATCAAGTCCCAACAAGACGCGTGGATGGCCGAGCAATTAATTATGTCCAGGAAAACCCAACAGCCTTTGCGCCCGCAGTCCTGGAGAAGTTGAAACTAGGTCGAGGAGGAATAAATGGAAATCGTCGCCGAGATAGGGATGAATCATGAAGGGAACTTCGATCTGGCCTATGAGCTGATTCGCCAGGCGAAGCTTTCCGGAGCAGACGTAGCCAAATTTCAATTCGGCTGGCGCGATCAACCTGGTGAGATCAACCAAATCGATACCGAGCGAGCGATCCAATTACGTCACTGGTGCGATTACCTGGGTATCGAAATGCTGGCGTCCGTGATCAACGACGGTGCGCTGGAACTCGTGCAAGCCGCAAAACTTACGCGGATGAAAGTGGCATCTCGGACCGTTATCGACCGACCTGACCTCGCGGAGAAGGTAATAGCGCTTGGCAAAGAGACATTCGTTTCATTAGGAATGTGGGAAGGCGAAGACTGGCCGTTCGGCCCCCCTTCGGACAAATTGCACTACATCTGGTGTCGATCGAAATACCCAACATACCCAGAAGATATGCTTGGCGCGCCAACGCACTACGCACTAAACACTTACTACGGGTACTCAGACCATTGCCACGGTATATCCGCCTGCCTGCTCGCTATCTCGCAGGGAGCGCAGTACGTGGAGAAGCACTTCACTTTGAACAAAAGCTCACAGGTGATACGGGACCATACCCTAAGCGCCACACCCGATGAGCTACAGCAGCTGACTCAGATGGGGGGAGAGCTCTCCAAATTGGTCCGCGCTATCCATCGTGGCCGTTGAACGTGGTGAGCACAAATGAGCACTGCCTCTTCAGCGCACCGTTCGACTTCCTCCCTGAAGCAACACGGGCCGCCTATCGAGATCTTATGGATGTGAACTTTGGAGAGATTTGGCTTCCCGAAGAGCTTGATAGCCAAGCTGACGTAACGGTATGGGTACCTAACCCGGGTCAAAACTTCACGATCGATGACTCGATATTGGATCGACTACCTTCTCTCAAAGTGATCTCAACTCCATCGACAGGCCGAAATCATATCAACGAAACAGCCTGTCGCGAGCGCGGTGTAAAAGTATTCAGCCTTCAGGATGACCGACTAACGCTTGATTCTATTGCGGCCAGCTCAGAGTGGACATTTCTGCTGCTAATGAATGCATTGCGTCGTCTGGACTTTGCAGTTGATGAGGTGACTGACGGGCGATGGCGTACCCGTGAAGATATGCTGCGTGGAACGGAGCTCTCAGGTTTGCAAGTGGGCATCGTCGGGCTCGGACGCAATGGCACACGCATGGCACGCTACTGCGCTGCTTTCGATGCGGTATCGGCTTACTATGATCCATATGTCGATGTTAAAAGGATCCCGAGTTGGCCCCTAGAACGTATCTTCACGGATTCGGATGCGGTAATTGTTTGCTGCTCGTTGACGCCGGAGACGAACGGATTGATCGGCACTGATTTGCTTCGATCGATGAAGCGCAACGCGGTATTCGTCAATACGTCACGAGGCGAGGTTATCTTAGAGCAAGATCTCGCCGATATCGTGCGTGAGCGCCCCGATCTGCGCGTCGCCGTCGATGTCATCGTCGGAGAGGTCACTAACACTCATGACGAATCACCACTTTTGCCTTTGCATCGTGAGGGCAAAATGATCGTAACTCCTCATATAGCAGGGGCCACCGTGGAATCACAATCTAAGGCTGCCATCGGCGCTCTGAATGCACTTAAGGGCTTCTTTGCGACGGGCGCTGGTCGATAATTCAGGCTATGTGGCAACTGTTTAATCTTGCGCTCAAGCAAGGGCCGTGGCTGATAGTCGCCACGGGATCTGTGAGCATGCTGATTGCGTTGCTCGAGGGAGTTGGCCTTGGGCTTATCTTGCCGATTGTCGAGGGTATAAGCACTCCTGAGGCGGTTGATCCGGTGCATGACCTGTCGCACCTAGTTTTCAACCTGACGACCTGGCTTGGGCTTCCGTTTTCTACAACAGTGCTTGTGCTGATTGGCTTAGTCCTATTCGGATTGCAAAGCTTGTTGATATTCACTAAGTCGATGATGATCCTGTATTTACGGACACGGGTTGAGGTTGCCGTGCGCGCTGACCTATTTGCAAGCTTCTTTGCGACAAGAGTCGCGTACTTCGATAACCAACGCTTGGGGCGCCTTTCTAATGCAGTTGTAATTGAGGCGTCGCGGACAGGTGCAGCACTGGTACATGTCATGGAAGCAGCGGTGACCGCAATCCTAGTTGCAGGCTATTTTGTAGTTGCAATACTGATCTCATGGAAGCTTGCACTGCTGGCCCTGGCAATCATCAGCGCAGGTGGTATTGCTACGCGCCAAACATCCGCGTTGCGCCGTCGGGGAAGCAAAATAACCATCGCCAATGCAAACTTGGAATCGATTGCGGTTGAGCACCTTTCAGCAATCCGTGAGGTGAATGCACTGGGCCTGAAGTCGCATGCGAATCAATTGTTCAGTGAGGCAGCAAGTAGGGCAGGGCAAGAGAGTTACGGAGCGGAGCGCTTGGTGGCGACCTTCAGGTTCGGGTACGAGATCGGTGCAGTCGTGGTGACTGCGGCGCTACTAGGCATCGGGTTTTTCATCCTCGATGTTGAGACTGGGGCGACCGTGGCGTTCTTCGTACTGCTATTCCGCTTGGCACCACGCATTGTGTTGCTCCAAAACCTACTCTACAAATTCGTTTCCGCACACCCGGGGTACCAAGAGATAAGACAGTTGACTGAGGAGTCGATGCGGCAGGTGTTGCCGAATCAGGCCGCTGGTACTCTCGCCGAGTTTCAAGAGCAAATTGAAATCAGGAATGTCTCGTTCAGTTACGACGGGCAGACGAATGCTCTCGACGGTATCAATCTCGTGATTCCGCGCGGTGCGACCGTGGGAATTGTAGGCGCGTCGGGTGCGGGTAAATCAACCCTTTTAGACCTTTTGCTAAGACTGGCAGACCCTAACGAGGGGGCGATTCTTGTGGATGGTGTTGACCTACGTAACATAGATGTCCGTTCTTGGCGGTCTCTGATCGGCTTCGTTGGTCAAGAGACATTCTTGTTTCACGACTCGATCCAACAGAACCTGGAATTGAGCAACCCGAATACGGGACCACTGACCATTGAATCTGCGGTGAAGCGAGCGGGCGCAGACGAGTTAATCGATAGCTTGCCTGCGGGATACTCGACTGTTGTCGGCGAGAGAGGCGCAATGCTTTCTGGAGGACAACGACAAAGGCTCTCCTTGGCAAGAGCACTTGCCAGAGATCCCTGTATCTTATTGCTGGATGAGGCGACTAGCGACCTTGATTCAAAGTCACAGGCATTAATCCAGCAATCAATTAGGGAGATGCATGGGCAACATACTGTAATCATCGTTGCTCACCGCCTTTCAATGGTGCGTGGCGCGGATCTCATCGTGGCCTTGGACGCTGGTAAAGTGGCTGAGAGAGGTACGCATGACGACCTGCTACGGTTAGGTGGTATTTATGCTCGATTGCATGCGAAGGAATCGAGGAGCTCATGACTACCGATCGAGATGAACACTCGATTTTGGTGATCCTGGATTCTGGCGACGCCAGCATAGATAGGCGTGCTATAGCTAGCCTCCAAGGCAGCCAAGTAACGGTTTTGTCATTCACGCAATCGAACGCAGCGATTGATGAAGTTCTGGACATATTGTCACCGCTCAACGACGTGCATGTGGAGAGCGGAGCTCCCTCTGTGGATGAAGTAGCCCCGCTGGTCACTGAACGCTTCTTGGATCTGCTAGCGAGGGTTCCTCGCGAGTTCAAGCTGAGGGGAAAGCCCTTGAAGAGCGCTTGGGAGTTCGACACGGGAGCATCTCTGTGGTGGCTGCATGAGCTTTCGGGCAGGCGGTCTGACATTTATCCGGCATTTACGCGATTGTGCCAGCTGGAGGTGATTCATCGGGCACTTCAGCGCACCAGGGCGACACGCGTCGTGCTGGTTTCCCCTGACCGTGCCTTTACAGAAGTTACCGATTCACTTTGCCAGTCCTTAGGGGTCGAATTCCAAAGAGCTGTTGCAACATTGACCAACGTGGGCTTGAGTTACCAGGGTGTCGTCATTAGGCTTGCTCTCTGGTCAGCACGGACGGTAGGGCAGACCATGCTCGCCAAGCTGCTAACTCGGGATACTAGGCCCGTGCTCGTCGATGGAACGCCACTCTGTTGCTTCCATACTCTCTACCCCGCTTTTTTCATTAGCACCTCCGGAGCGATGGATGAGAAGTTCCATCATGTTCCCAACCAAGTTGCTTCTCATGGAGTGACGCCATTTGTAGCGGTGACGTTCGCGGCTGATGACGGCCACCAGCACATGACAATGCTTGCATATCTCAAGGCCACCCTGATGATTCGACGTAGGCCAAGCTTCAACGGTGTTTCTGCACGCCTAATCGATCGCGACCTTTCTTGGCGCGAGATGTTGCGCGGTATCGTGAACGGGGCGGTCGTCTTTGCCCGGCATGCTGCACTGGAGCGGAGCCCGCTATTTCGCGATCACTGGCGCATGGGTGATGTGGATATTTTCCCACTCATTCAGCCCGAGTTACGTATGGCAGCGTACCGGACACCACGTTACTTAATGCACCTGCGGCGAATGCAGGCGTCTGTGGATGTTATAAAACCCGACGCAATGGTGAGTTCGCTCTTTGAATTCTGCTATGGCAGAGCTACGTCCTATGCCATAGCGAATTCACGGACCAATCCATTAAATATTGGCGTGCAGCATGGACCGACAGGGCGTAAGCTGATGTACCGATTTGGAACCGGAGAGATTGCGGCATCTGCTGAAGCCCGTGGCTTAGAGCATGTGCCAATGCCGGATCATTTAATTCTCGAAAGCGAAGAAGCAAGAGTTGCGCTCAGCTCGTCGGGATATCCTATAGAGCGGCTCCACGTGCTCGGGGCGCCACGCCTGGACTCGCTATCTGCCGTTCCTCGCTGGCGTGGACCAAAAGGTAAAGAGAGTGGGCCAATCAGAGTGTTGGTTATATTCGGAGGGTCAGATGGTGCTCAGATCATGGGCATGGTTAGGCCAGTGGTCGAGAGTAGAAGCGAATATCACTTCATTATGAAACCGCACCCACGCTCTAGTGTTCAAGCAGACCAGATCAATGCGTTCTTTTCCGGCGCACTGAGCTCGTCATATGAAATTGCTTCAGATGACATCTATGGATTGATGGCAACTGCCGATGTGGTGCTTGCGACTTATTCTTCAGCAGGCATGGAGGCAGCTGCACTTGGTTACCCCGTAGTGGTGCTGAACCTGCCAAACTTCGTGTCTCCCAGCGGGTTGCTGGATCTGTCCGGAAACGTGCGGTTCGCAGCGAGCCCAGAAGCGTTGATAGAGTCGTTAGTAGCGGCTGAATCTACAGATATGCCAGGGGCAAATGAGATAGAAAAAAGATTCTTCTCACGTTTAGATGGCAAGTCTCAGGAACGATGGGCTGAAGTTATTGCGCGACTCACTCACGAGCACGTCTTGGGCTAACTAATGGAACCGAAATACTCGTATATAGAGCGCCGAAGATTGTCATCAATCTGAAGAGTGTGCTTGAAGAGCTTTCCCGGACCTCTGCTCAGAATGCATGTGAGGTCAGAGCTTACATTTTTTTTATCGGAAGCCAGCGCGCGTAAGTACTCATCGAGATTTAGATTAGCCCAATTGTAGGCTGGTATGTTCGCTGCAAAAAGCTTGTGCAGGCGCTCGAATTCTCTAGCTTCGAGCATGCCGTGCTCGGCGGATAGATGGTTGGCGAGGTCCATGCCCACAGTCACGGCCTGCCCGTGATTGATGGCGTATGCCGTGGCTGCCTCCAATGCATGGCCGAACGTGTGGCCGTAGTTGAATTTGTTACGCTCCCCTCGGTCGAATTCGTCTTCTTCGATGACACTGCGCTTGATGGCCAGGCTCTCTTCAATATATGGACGGAAACCCTGCCGGTTGCTTAGCAATTTCGTGAGCTCATCTACCAAGGCCTGCGTTCGAGGGCTGTCTGCGTACAAGTAATAATGCAGTATCTCTCCGACACCCGAATGTATATCGTTATTGGATAGAGACTCGAGAAATGTAAGGTCAATGATTACCTCTGAAGGCGGGTGAAATGAACCCAAGAGATTCTTTCGGCCCCCAAGATTGATGGACGTTTTTCCTCCGATGCAACTGTCGGCCTGGGCTAGCAGAGTCGTGGGGAAAAATACCCAGGGAAGCCCTCTGTACAAAATGGACGCAGAGAACGCGGTGACGTCCTGAACGATGCCGCCACCGATAGCGACTAATTGCTGATTTCGGCGAATTTTCCTCTGAGACAGCGTTTGTAATAACCACTGGGCAGTGTCTAAGGTCTTGTTGGTTTCGACCGCGTCAAGCAGCAGTAATTGCTCTCGAGGAATGCTCGCTACCAAATCAGTATGAATGCGGGCTACATTTGAATCGCAGACTACCTGCGCGCCCTTCGCAATGATTGCCGCGAGCGAGTCGCTGGCGTGATCGACGAATGCCACGCTGTAGTCTCCTTGCGATGAATGAACGAGGAGAGAATCAGGCATGGGTGAACCCACCGTCGATTAGCAGGTTCTGTCCAGTGATGTATGTATTTGAGGTACTGGCAAGGAACAGAACTGTGCTTGCAATCTCATTTGGCTCAGCGATGCGCCCTAGAGGCACTTGTTGCGCCATGACCGCGATTTCACCCTCCGTGTTGTTTTGCTTTGTGAGATCAGTCATCACGAATCCCGGAGATACTGTGTTCACAAGAATCCCATGAGGTGCGAGTTCAATTGCCGAGCCGATGGTGAGGCCATGAACACCTGCCTTCATAGCTGAATATGTTGAGCGCTTCGGTTTGCTGACGGTGCTCCAGACGGAACCAATGTTCACGACCCTGCCGTAGCCTGCCCTGCTCATGATTGCCGTAGCTGCCTTCGTGACTAGGATGGGCGCTCTGAAATCGATTGCAATCATTGCATCGAGATCAGAGTCGGCTATGTCTGCGAGAGTAGCGATGTGATTGATGCCGGCGTTGTTCACACATACATCTAATCGACCGAGGCGGGTTATCTCTTCAAGGAATGCTGTGAGGCTGCCTGGAAGCCTGAAGTCGACCGACAGGTAGCGACGGTCACTGCCGCTCCGCGCAGCTGATTCAGTTAATTGGCGACACTGTGCCTCATCGGTTCCGGTTAGCAAGAGCGTGGCCCCTGATGCTTCGAAGGAATCGGCCAGCGCTGCGCCGATGCCTCTGGTTGCACCAGTGATGAGTACGGTCTGCCCTTGAAATGAAATCTCCACGCTACAGCACTCCTGTCTTCTTCAGGCCCGTGATTAAATTTTCCACCGCTTCCGCCTCCATCTGCACGCGGGCTTCGGCAGTGTGCGAGCCAATGTGCGGAGTGAGAAGGACATTTGGGTGATTAGAGAGTGGGCCGGCGTACGGTTCCTGCTCAAACGTATCCACCCAAGCACCGGCGACTTTACCTGATGCGAGTGCGTCTAGCAGTGCACTTTCACTGACGCATCCCCCACGCGAAGCATTGAGGACGTAAGCGCCATGTTTCATGTGCACGAACGCTGCGGTGTCGAGAATCGGCGCATCACCGCTGGCGTGAATGCTAATCACATCGGCTTGTTCAAGGGCACCGTACAGCGAGAGTACTGTAATCCCGTCAGGAGTCGTACCTTTCAGCCTCGGGTCGACGACGACTACCCGCGCTCCAAATGGAGCGACTAGGGATGCTAGACGACGACCAATGCGGCCAAACCCTACGATAGCGACAGTACGGTCGCTGAGCTGCAAGCCCAGTTGCTTATTCCAGCGTTGGGCATGCATATCGCGATCCATCTCAGGGATGCGCCGGAGAAGGGACAGCAGGCTCCCGACTGCCAACTCAGCCACTGCTTGTGTCGGTGCATCAGGTGTGGAATATACCAATATTCCAAAATCACGCGCAGCCACCTGGTCGACGTTGGACATGCCCACACCGACCCGAGAGATTGCTTTGAGACCGGAGGCCGCGAGTATGCGACGATCCAATGTCTCTAGACCAGCGATGAGTCCAACGGTATCGCCGGTGAGCATGGCTGGAAGCTCGGCATCGGCAATCTTGCGCCCAAACGGATTCTGAACCACAGTGAAGCCGAGGTCGGCGAGCCGCTCCATCGGGGCGGCGTTAGCGACTCCAAAAGTTGATGTTCCTATCAGGACTTTCATCGACTTCACCTCTCGGAGGGCGGAAGCTATGGCTTCAATGTGCGTTGAAGCCAATGGGCAAGTACGTGATTGATGACCAGGTGAGCGTCTTCTACGGGCCCGTACTCACCAGGTTCTGTTTTGAAATGAAGTGCTACATCGCACATCGCCTTCAGCTTTCCACCGTCGAACCCGAGCAACCCTGCTACCTTGCCTCCCTGCGCGTGAACCCAGTCGGCAGCCTGAACTACATTCGGGGAATTGCCGCTTGCGGATATAACAATGAGTGAATCCCCGTGTCGATAGTGAATGCGTAGCTGGGAGAGAAAGATATTTTCATAACCCGTGTCGTTGGCGACTGCGGTCAGCACCGATGCATTGTCTGTGAGCGCCATCATGCGGAGAGGCCGATCCGTACCAGTTTTGCGCATGACATCGGAGCCTAGGTCGTTTGCCATAGTAGTAGCGGTGGATGCGGATCCTCCGTTCCCTGCGATAAAAACCGTGGAATCTCTTTCCCGTGCGCTCAGGAGGAATTCGCCCAGTCCATCCACTGAAGCACTATCGATACTGCTGAGCACGGTGGAAAGATATCCGAAATAGCCAGTTGCGAACCCGAATAGGCTCCTCGTGTTTGCGTGAATCTCGTCGATGTTGTTCATCTGCTCGTATCCGGATTCCCCAACGGTTTGTTCATGAATTTGTTGCGCCATACTGGGTCAGCGTTATATACACGATAGACCATCTCCATGGCCTTGAGCGCATCATAGCTACTCCCGTTGGTGACAGGGAGGCCTGACTTGATAAGCATGGAGAATTCGTCGACTTCTTCTTGCCAGGAATTGTCGTCCAAATACAAGGT
>CALGTL010000108.1 GCA_937901475.1 uncultured Dehalococcoidia bacterium | reverse complement strand
ACGGGACAAGTCGCCCGGCCCTTTATGGGCAAAGAGGCGTTCCAAGAGTGCGATACCGTTGCTATGGCGACGCCCGTTGTGAAGCAAGCGTTCTTAGTGATGGACTCGAAGGATATTGCATCGACTATGCGGGAAGCGTTCCGAGTAGCAACCGAAGGTCGGCCAGGGCCAGTTCTCGTAGATTTACCAAAAGACGTTCAGGCTGAGGAAATCGAGTTCGAGTACCCATCAAGCGGCGAAGTTCGGATCCCACCTAGAGCATCTACTGCCAAGATAAAAGAGACCGCAAAACTGCTGAACGAAGCGAAGCGCCCGGTGCTAATCGCAGGCCGAGGGGTACATATATCACAGGCATGGGAAGAATTAGCAACGCTTGCTGAAAAGGCTAATGCCCCTGTGCTCAACACCCTTCATGGTACGAGTGCGTTCGTGCGACACCACCCGTTAGCGATCGGGTTGGTCGGCATGCACGGTATGTATGCATCTAATATCGCGACTGTCGAAGCCGACTTAATCATCGGCGTGGGTATGCGCTTCGACGACCGTGTGATTGGCAGGCCAGGAACGTTCGGTGCAAATGCCAAGATTGTTCACATGGATATCGAGAAAAGCCAGATCGACAAGAACGTGAAGGCCGATATCGCACTGGTAGGAGATGTGAAGAAAACATTAGGTAGTTTGCTCCCCTTGGTTGAGCAACAGCCACGCAGTGCGTGGCTGGAGCGCTTGGCAGATCTGGACCACGGCCACCCAAGTATTGATGTGCCAAGCTCCGATGTGGTGACCCCTCAGTACGTGCTGCGCGAGCTCAACAAGATTGTTGAACTCAGCGACAACCCGGTCGTCGTAACAGGCGTTGGTCAGCACCAGATGTGGGCTGCGCAGTTCATGTTCATGCCGTCAGTCAACAGCTTCGTATCATCTGGAGGGCTTGGGGTCATGGGCTTCGAAATCCCGGCAGCGATTGGTGCCCAGATTGGAAGGCCCGGAGCAACGGTTTGGTCAGTCGCCGGTGACAGCGGCATTCAGATGACGCTCCAGGAGTTCGCGACCATCGCGCAAGAGCACTTGCCTGTGAAAATAGTGATCATCAACAATGGTTACTCCGGCATGGTCCGCCAATGGCAAGAACTGTTCTACGACCACCACTACAAAGCTGTATCTATCAGCAGCCCGGATTACGTAAAGCTCGCTGATGCCTATGGGATCGCCGCGACGAAGGTTACGGGGAAAGACCAGGTGGGCATGGCGCTGGCCACGGCCGCGAGCCACCCGGGGCCGTACGTGATTGATTTCCGCGTTTCTCCTGAGGAGAACGTCTACCCGATGGTTCCACCAGGCGCTTCACTTGCGGAAACCGTCGAAGACCCCCGTGTTGTGCACTATCGCAGGCCGACCCACATAGGCCCTGAAGGAATCGTCAGCTACCCGTAGCTGGCTGTTCTCCTCGTCCCTGAGCACCAAATCAGACCTGCTTGTGCTCACCTCTAGTCAAAAGATGATGAACATCGCGAGCACCTCGTCGAGCCTTGAGCTTCGACAACTCGGGATTAGTAATCCAGTTGTTGGTCAGCAGTTTGATTTACCAATTGTTGAGTTCCGGGTATATCAAATTTTGTGTCAGCGTCGATGCTTATCTCTAGGAAGTGCGTTTAACTGGAAAGCCATTCGCCCAGGAGAGCACTTTCCAGATCCTAAAAGATTTGCAGTAAGGACCGAGGGCTTTCTCACCAGCGAATGACTTCAGGGCAGTGTGACCGAATGCAGTAATTAGTGCCACAAGTATCCCTAGCCCACTCTGTAGCATGTAGGTATTGATTTGCGAGTGAGTTCTACGGTATCGAAGCATCCGACATTCTGGCATTTCCATAAGGATAGATCGGATTCTCGAATTGCCACCGATTGGTGGTTGACAAGGTTTACCCAGGCATTTAGGTTAGCGCAGTCCTCCTAATAAGCTTCGCTTTGGATGACAGTGACAGCGTTCTCTACAACTCTTATTCACTGGTAGTGACTGCGTGCAAAGTACTTCAACTTCTGGCACTCCGGGGTCAGCAAAGCCTCAGCGAAATAGCCACACAACTTCAGGTCGCACAGAAATCAACATTCTGTCAGACGGCACTTACAAGATCGACGGCGGCGTCGTGTTTGGCCAAGTCCCCAAGGGTCAATGGCAAGACTGGATGCCAGCGGATCGCCGCAATCGAATTAAACTTGGACTCAATTGCTTATTGGTTCGCATCGGGTCACAAAATTTCCTGGTAGACACTGGTACAGGAGGCAAGCACTCCGTCGAAAGGCGTGATGACTACGGTCTAGTTACATCACAGTTGCTATCGGGTTTGAAGGCTAACGGCCTCAGTGCCCAGGATATTGACGGGGTCATTCTGTCGAGTTTGCACTTTGAGCACACTGGAGGGTCCACTCGCGTCAACCGGCGTGGCGAGGTAGTGCCGACTTTCCCGCAAGCCACTTACTATGTGCAACGCGAGGCGCTGGAAGAAGCGACATCACCCACCGAACGCCACGTTGAGGAATTCATCAAAGATGATTTCCTCCCTCTATTGGAGAAAGACAGGCTGCATCTAGTAGACGGTGAGCACACCATCGCTCCAGGGTTTTTCGTGCGGCGGGCCAGTGGGCCGGCCGAAGGACATCAGATTGCGGTCATCACGCACGGCGGTGAGCGCGTAGCGTTCCTTGGGGACTTGGTACCGACGCCTTACCACTTACAACTTGCTTGCATATCGGCTTCGGATCGCCATCCTGAGGAGACCTTGCAAACAAAGCGAGCAGTGCTCAGCGAGGCTGTGCGTGAGGGATGGCTTCTAGTTTTCAGTCATGGGATCCATGAACATGCTGGTTACCTGGAGAACCGCTCGGGCAGGCTATACCTGAGGCCTGTCACACTGGACTAGCCACAAGCTCTCTCTTCAGCCCGGAATTACCCAGCCCCTGCAGAAGCTTCTTGCTTGCGACGGCTCTTTTTTCATAGTAGTGCTGCATAGTTGTCTCCGCCTGCTCTCGCAACCTATGATAGTCACGCTCAATTAGCACTGCTTAGAAGGAGGCTCGTTTGTCCGGCAAGGTTTTCGTTACAGGTATTGGAATGGTTACTCCGCTCGGTCTGGACACTAAGTCCACATGGGAAGCATTGCTGGGTGGTCGGTCGGGCATCGCCCCCATTACCGCATTTAACACAGAGGGCTTCGAAACGACCATCGCTGGCGAAGTGAAGAATTTTGACCCCACGATATACACCGACCGCAAGCAAGCTCGACGGCTCGACCGGTTCGCCCAGCTTGCTGTAGCGGCAACCAGCCAAGCACTAGAGCAGGCGAATCTCCAGTTGGATGACCCGGCCATTGATGCCACGCGCGTAGGCGCGGTCATCGGCAGCGGCATCGGCGGCATCCTCACGCTATCCGAGCAGTGGGCAGTGCTGGCCGAGAAAGGTCCGTCAAGGGTAAATCCTTTCTTGATACCGATGATGCTGGGAGATATGGCCTCCGGGCAAGTGTCCATTTTGTTCGGTGCAAAGGGCCCAAATTACTGCACTGTTACTGCATGTTCATCGGGTGCTGACAGCATAGGCATCGCATCGCACATGATTCGCAGTGGCGAGGTGGATATAGCCATCGCTGGCGGTACTGAGGCGCCGATCGTTCCCATCGCAGTCGCAGGGTTCAATGCATGCCTTGCTCTATCCAAACGCAACGATGACCCCGTTGGTGCCAGCAGGCCATTTGATCTCAACCGCGATGGCTTTGTCATGGGTGAGGGCGCAGGAATATTAGTGATCGAGAGCGAAGAGAGTGTTCTCCGGCGAGGTGTAATTCCGATCGCTGAGCTTGCTGGTTATGGTTCTTCCTCAGACGCCCATCACGTAACCCAGCCGGCACCAGGCGGCGAGGGAGCGGCCCGCGCGATTGCAAAGGCTTTCGCTGAGGCAGGGCTAACTCCGGCTGATGTGGGTTACATCAATGCACATGGCACGAGCACTCCGATGAATGACAAATACGAAACCCAGGCGATGAAGGCCGCGTTCGGTGACCACGCCTATAAGGTCAAAATCAGCTCAACTAAGTCTATGACGGGGCACTTGCTAGGCGCTGCTGGCGGGGTAGAAGCTGCGATCACAGCGATGGCAGTTTCTACGGGCAGAATACCGCCTACAATTAACCTCGCTACGGCTGACCCGGACTGCGACTTGGATTACACACCTGATCATGCACAGCAGATTCTGCTGAAATCCGCTATGAGTAACAACCTAGGATTCGGTGGGCACAATGCCTCGTTGATCTTCAGCAAAGTTTAAACCCGGCAATCAAGCGGAGAACGAGCACCATGAATCCTGGTGATTTCACACGCGGTGATATGTTCGCTCCCCGGGCTATTCTCCTGATCGTCGGTGGCACTGGTTTCGGCATTGGCCGCCTACTTGAATACTTCCGAAACAGGGAGCAACGCTAGTTCAGGGTTCCTGCTTTCTATGCCTCACTTTGCCATCATCCCTAAAGGTGGTGTTCCCTATTTAGCTACTCAATAAAGCGAAATGTCCCTGAGTGTCAAAACATTCTTGGTAGCCTAAGTGGCTCAAGAGTTGGGGCTCGATGCCATGGTCACAGTATCGCAGGGGCACAGCACAGACATCTCTTCCTTCAGCCAGAGGCCCGCTGAAGTTATTAGCGCACTCCCCAAACACACGCAATGTGCTATCTGACCTTAATGGAAAATACCTCGATGGTTGAGCCCTGTCATACAGTCCTAATGCTCTCTTACGAATTTGGGCATCTGCGTAATCACTCCGAAATCCGACCATATGCCCTTGTTACAGAGCGACCCGAGCAGTTAGTTTCCTCACATACTCTGGCCGTTCGGATTGCGTTTTTGACCACTCTGCCTACCTCTCCCTCTTCAGACCACTTGCTCTCTTCCGACATCGATCTCTTGGCGGGGCAGCGACGACGTTGGCGCGTGGCACCAGAAAGCCAGCCATCGGCCATCGCTGCATTGGGCAATTTGCCTCCTCTCGTAGGGCATCTTTTAGTTCGGCGAGGCATCTCCACCGCTAGTCAGGCCAAGGAGTTCTTGGAAGCGGCTGTCTCTCTATTTGAAGACCCAAAGACCCTGCCCGATGTAGACCGCGCAACCGCCCGAATCAAAGCGGCACGCGACAACTCTGAAACGGTCGCTGTCTACGGCGACTTTGACGCTGATGGTGTCACTGGCACAGCCCTTATGGTCAAGGCGCTACGTCGCTACGGCCTCACTGTCATCTCCTACATTCCGCACCGTGTCAGCGAAGGGCATGGACTGAACGTCACTGCCATCGACAACCTTCGTGAGCAAGGAGTGGCCCTCATTATCACTGTTGACTGTGGCGTAACGGATCTAGCCGCGATTCAACATGCGAATGAACACGGGGTGGACACTGTCGTGACCGATCACCATCTAGTTGCAGAGAATCTCCCGGATGCAGCAGCCATTATCAATCCACACGCGGAGCACTCCAATTACGGGTTCGATCACCTGACCGGAGTGGGGATGACTCTCAAGCTCTCTCAGGCATTACTAGAACCAGAATATGGCGAGCGATGGGCCGACGGGCTGATGGAGCTTGCAGCCATTGGCACTATCACAGATATGGCTCCGC
>CALGTL010000107.1 GCA_937901475.1 uncultured Dehalococcoidia bacterium | reverse complement strand
AGGGTTTCGCAATCAGATAACCTTTAGGGGGGCAAGTAGGCTCAATGAAGCCCCTTTTATATAACGATGAGGGAATCATGAAGGTCACAGTCATCGGAGGCGGAGGCTACGTAGGTCTAGTAACCGCAGTAGGACTCGCGCGACTCGGGCATCAAGTGGTGGGAGTGGATGTCAACCGGCAAATCGTTGACGTCCTGTCTAGCGGCAAGAGTCCCATTTACGAAGAAGGGCTCGAAGAATTATTAGGGAAGGTTCTGGTCGAATCCAGTCTTCGTTTCACGACAAACATTGCCGATGGAGTGTCGGCGGCCCAAGTTGTGCTTGTTGCAGTGGGGACGCCTCCACATGCTGACGGAAGTCCAGATCTCACTGCATTGCGCAGCGTCACGGTTGATCTGGCTCGGACGATTGCGCCCGAAACAATTGTGGCCATAAAGTCCACGATTCCGGTCGGTGCTGTCTCCGAGATGCAAGAAGCATTCAAAGCGCTCGGCGCCCTGGACATTGAGATTGTTAGTAACCCTGAATTTCTCAGTGAAGGATCCGCGGTTAACGATTTTTTTCATCCCAATCGCATCGTTGTGGGGACCACATCGGAGCGCGCTCGCCGAGTCATGCGTGAACTATATGCCCCGTTCTTGAAGGATGAGTCAGCCTTTCCTCTTGCAAGTCTTGATATCAGCCGCAATGTCCCTCTTGTAGAAACCAGTGCTGAGAGCGCCCAAGTAATCAAATATGCTGCGAATGCATTCCTTGCGACGCGTGTTTCATTCATCAACGAAATTGCTGGCATATGTGAACAATTAGGGGCGGACGTAGCAGATGTCGTCGAGGGGCTCACCATGGATCCTCGCATAGGGCATGGTTACTTATCACCAGGGATTGGGTTCGGGGGGCCGTGTCTCGAAAAGGATTTACAAGCTTTAAGCTACTCTGCAGCGATCCATGGGTATCAGGCCAATTTTCTCGATGCCACGCTGCGGCGCAACGATGACCAAATCAACCATGTTGTGAATCGTGCTATTGCACTATGCGGAGGCAGCGTGTCAGGCAAGCGAATCGGAGTGCTCGGGCTTGCCTTCAAGGCAGGTACTAATGATGTACGGACTTCCTTGTCAGTTCGAATCATCGACCGACTCTATAACTTAGGAGCGTCCATTGCCATGCACGATCCGGTAGCTATGGAAGAGGCTCAGGTGCTTCTTCCTAGCATCGATCCTGCAATGACTCCTTACGCCGTCGCCGAGAACGCTGATCTCATTATGCTCCTCACCGACTGGCCTGAGTATCTGGTGCTGGATTGGTCCCGGATAAGCAAGATGCTCCGTTCCAAGGTAGTTTTCGACGGACGAAATGCACTGAATCCGGCTATTTGCGTTGCTGCAGGGTTGCGCTATTACCGTGTTGGAAAAGCAACTAGCTAATCCGTATTTGAGGTAGAGAGGGCGTCGAGTTTTAATTCGATGTCTGAGAAACACCGTATGGAGCACGAAAAGCCCTTGACAGGGTTTAAAGCCCCTCTCTATGATTACTTCTGTTCTCTATGCATGTGATAGTGGTTAGCTCCGAAGCAACCACTGCTTATTAGGCATGGCGACGGCAAAGTATCGGAAAGGGGGTTCGATGAACCGCTTCTTCACCACCAAACGTTTGGCCCTAGTCCTTACCCTGACAATAATGTCTCTCCTAGTTGCTGCCTGTGCTGGCTCCACTGGTCCTGCTGGTCCTGCTGGTGCAGATGGCGCAGACGGCGCCGCTGGCTATAACGGGCTCGTAGGTGTCGCTGGTCCTCAAGGACCTGCTGGTGCTGCTGGCGCAGACGGCGCAGACGGCGCCGCTGGTGCTGCTGGCGCAGCTGGCGCTCCGGGTATCGGCGCTGACGGAGAGTCCACTACCGCAGGAGTGACGCTTAGCTCCAATTCTGCGGCAGCAGGTTCCGCAACGGATGTTTCAGTCTGGCTTACAGGATTCGCTCCTGCGGAGAAAGTTACAATCACAGTGGTTGCTCCTGATGGCTCCACGAGTACTGATAGCACTACCGCAAGCAGCGCAGGCCTCGCAGCTGCAACAGTTAGTCCTGCTTCTCTAGCTAAAGGTCTACACGGAGTTGTCGCTGAAGGCAGTTCCGGTAGCAAGGCTAGCGCAGCTCTGAACATCAAGTAGTTCAGATCTCTTAGGCATAGGCTAAAAAAGAAAGCAGTCTCACCGATGGTGAGGCTGCTTTCTTTACTTTAACGAAGAGCCAAAGGCCCTTACTCGTAACGAACTCGTCGCAAGCCATCTCCCGTTACAAGGAGGCCATTGATAGCCACGCCTCGTCTCCTTTGTTCAACGTATGCAAGGCCTGTATATAGCTACGTGCTCAGCCTCTATCTCTAGCGCATGTACTTCCCTTACTTTAGGAGTCTTAAAGCTATCATCACATGCTCAGCCAATGGCTGCGGGGCCATTGGCTGAGCATGTGATGATAGCTTTAGGGGCGGGGTACGAAGAAAATAATGGGCGCAAAATATAGGGGACAGGACTTAGTGAAATTACATTCCCAAATATTTGTGGAAGCAATTAGTCCTTACGCCGCTAGCGAAGCACCGCACGCTATGCGGGGTCGATGGCTTCGCTCTCCGGTTTCTCATCGGCTGTAGCTTCGGCAATTTGAGTGCTTACGCGGACTTTTTTAATTCGACGCCCAGCGGTCGCTGTTACCTGCATGCGCAGGCCTGCTTCCTCCACTATGTCACCTGCAGTGGGAATGCGCCCCAACCTGCTAAACAATAGCCCCCCGAGCGTGTCGAAGCCTTGAGGTTCAATGCTCACATTGAATTCTTCATTAAAATTATCAATCGGCATTCGTGCATCAACTTGAGCGTCACCAAACTCTAACCGCTCAACTGTTGGTTCTTCCCGATCAAACTCATCCTCGATCTCTCCGACTATCTCTTCAAGCATGTCTTCAATTGTGACGATGCCTGCAACTCCTCCATATTCATCGACCACGACCGCTAAGTGCACACGCCGTTGCTGAAATTCTGTCAGCATTTCATCGACTCGTTTACTCTCAGGCACGAAAAAGCATGGTCTCAGCAACTCGCGCAGCGTTGGGGCGGCCGCACCTTGCCCGCGAGTGGCTGCGGCGAGCAAATCGCGGCCGTACAATATTCCGATGATATTATCCGGGCTCTCTTCGTAGATTGGTAAGCGGCTGTGTCCACTTTCAAGCATGCGCGGCACCGCTTCATCAAGTGGAACCTCAACATCTAAGCTCACAACGTCGACCCGAGGGACCATAATCTCGCGCACTTGCGTCTGATCTAAGTGCAAGATTGCATAGATCATTGCTTTTTCATGGCGTTCCAGTGGTTCCTCGCCGATCTCTTCTTCGATATCAATTTCAGGCTCGACACGCTCAGGGGGTGCATCGCCTGTCAGCGGTGGTGGTATTTCTACACGAGAGCCAGTCATAGGAAGGCCAAGCCTTACAAGCTTTGGCAAAGGCAATAAAGGAAATAATACGACTTGGGCGGCGGTCCCCAAAAAGACTAATCGAGCAATTGTGAGGCTAGGAACCAGGCGCTCAACCAATGAGCCGAGAACCAGGGATACGATGGAAATCAAAACAACACCAAGCGCCATCGTCTCCCATGACAGGTCGGTCGCTCGTGCGAGCAATCCTACAGACAGCGCGGCGACGCCTGCAGCAGAAAGCGAGATGAGGAGATTCACTAGTTCCTCATAGGCTTCCCTCGATGCGCGCATCCGGCGCAACACTGAATCTCTGAATGTTCCTTCTTTAAGTGTTTCGCGAACCGTGCTCCGGCGGAGCAAAGGCAACGCAGCATCAATCGCACGCAACACCAGGAAGACCAGCAGGGCTATGGCCAGCAAAACTGCTATCGTCGTACTACCACTATCCAAGGGAATTCTCTTCCTCGGCGGGAGCGGCGCCAAAACGCCGGGGCATTTGGCGCGCCGGGATTCCCGCCACTCGCCCACCAGGCTCAACATCCTTTGTAACCACCGCTCCTGCAGCGGTCAATGCATCTGCTCCAATATTAATGGGCGCTACTAACATGCTCCCGCTCCCAATGAATGCTCTATCACCAATGGTAGTGACATGTTTGTCAGTACCATCGTAATTACACGTAACGGTACCTGCTCCGATATTGACGTTTTCACCGAGCACTGCATCCCCCACATAACTAAAATGACCAATGTGCGAGCCCTTGCCGATATGGCTGGCTTTGATTTCCACATGAGCCCCGATGTTTGCGCCCTCGGCTATGAGCGATCCTTCCCGAATAAGAGTAAAAGGACCGACCTGGGCTCCTGCACCTATAAACGACCCTCTAATCACGGCTGATCCAATCACTGCTCCTAGGCCCACTGTGCTATCGGTAATTTGGGCATTGGGTCCTATCACCGCACCTTCCGCTATGCTCGTACTTCCGCTAAGGGCCGTGTTAGGTAGTATCGTCGCGTCGGCGGCAAGGGTCACAGTTGCGTTCAAATAGACCGTCGATGGGTTTATCATCGTTACGCCAGCGTCCATCGCACCGATACGTAGCCGCTGTTGCATCTCTTGCTCTGCCTTTGCAAGTTGTTTCTTTGTATTGACCCCGATGCACGCGCCGACTGAATCCAAATTCACGGAATCAACACGGAGACCATCTGCATCAGCAAGTTGCACTAGATCAGTAACGAAGTACTCGTCATTGTCGTGCTTAGGCAGGCGATTCAGTGCATCCCGCGCCCAGTCAACATTGATGGCAAAGGCGCCAACTGCGACTTCCACCGTGGGCGTAGACTGGCTAGCTCTCCCTAGTGGATTTACGATCTCAACAAGGCTCCCCCCTGCAGCACGCCTTACCGTGCCTAAATCAGTGGCCTCTTCAGCAGCGAGAGTCGCAACTCCCACGGTGATAACGGCTTGTCCTTTTATATGTGTTTCGCCCAGGGCATACAGGTCCTCACTCGTAATCAAAGGCATGTCACCATTCAAGAGGAGAACATTCAATGCTTCAGGAGGAGCAGACTGCAGTCCTACTATGAGAGCGTGACCAGTGCCTAATGGAGTGGGTTGATCTACGTATTCGAAGCCATCTCCCAGCTCACGCATGACCGCTTCACGATTGCCCGGTGAGACGACAATAACAGGGGTGTCAGTGGTGAGGCCGCGCGCGGCCATTCCGACAAGGCTAACCATGGGCACGCCAGCAACTCGGTGCAATACCTTGGGAGTAGAAGAGTGCATACGCACTCCTTGGCCTGCGGCCATTAGGATTGTTATCCAGTCTCCCATAGGAATCTAGAGCCCCATCGCAGAAAGCAAAATACGGTGGCTACTTGGGGGCTCCTCTAAAGGTTCGCCCAAGCGTCCACCGTCAAGACAATGCTCTGGTTCGTTCACTTCCGCACGATGGTACTTTCAGGGTTCAAAGAGTGTCAAGCTCGCAGCGTCTCGTTTCGATGAGGAGATTTTTCTACTCGGTAGATACAACGGCGTTGCGGTTTGCGGGGATGGAGGCTCAAACCTACAATGAGGCTGCGCCCACCAGTGCAACACGGAGAGATGGCTGAGCGGTTGAAGGCGACGGTCTCGAAAACCGTTGTAGGGGTTTCCTCTACCAAGGGTTCGAATCCCTTTCTCTCC
>CALGTL010000106.1 GCA_937901475.1 uncultured Dehalococcoidia bacterium | reverse complement strand
AGTGAGCTCCCTTACTAAGTGTCCGTCCCTTATAGAGGTTGCCCGCACGAGAGTAAACGAGCGGGAAAGAGGTCGCTCGCAAGAGCGAGCTCCCTTAGCGAGCTCCCTTAGCGAGCTCCCGTAAATAAATAAAGAGGTCGCTCGCAAGAGCGAGCTCCCTTAAATGGAAGCAAGGAATATGACATCAAAAGCTGCGTTACTAAAGCTGCTAGAAGAAAAAGAGAGAAGAGTTAAACTTCAAAACCTGAAAACTGATTTCACTTCTTTCGCTAGCTCTCAGATAAGAATAATCACTAAGGATGCCAGTCAAGGTTTTATTCCATTTGAATTTAATGAGGCTCAACAAATAATTACACAGTCTCTCACAAAACAAAAGTCTGAGACTGGACGCGTCAGAGCGATCATACTGAAAGCCAGGCAGCAAGGCATCAGTACTTACTGCTCAGCAAGAGTTTTCTGGAATACATATTTCCAGCAGCACACCCGCTCTGTTATTCTTGCTCACGATTCTGCCACATCCGATGCTCTTTTCACGATGAGTAAAAACTTGATTAGAAACATGGGTGATGGGTTAAAACCAACTGAATTAACATCGAACGCTAAAGAGATCAAACTTATATCCCCTGCGTACACTGATAAAGATGCGATTGGATCTTACCGACTCTATACGGCAGGCTCACCAGAAGCTGGTCGAGGCACCACGCCCACGGTTGCTCACTTATCGGAGGTTGCGTTCTGGACACACGATGAGAAGATATTAGCGGGTCTATTCCAAGGAATATCGCAAGCTGATGGGACAGAAGTCATCTTAGAGTCCACTGCCAACGGTGCTTCAGGTGAGTTTTATCGTCTTTGGAAGGGTGCTGTGAATGGGGAAAATGAGTACTTACCGATATTTATTCCGTGGTATATAACGCCAGAGTACCGCAGAGAAGCTCCAAGTAACATAATGTTAGAGAAAGAAGAAGAGGATTTAATGGAGCAGTTTGGGTTAGATCTCGATCAGCTCTATTGGCGGAGATTAAAAATTGCGGAAGGCGGGAAGATTAAATTTCAGCAAGAGTATCCGGCTACTGCAGAAGAAGCTTTCATTATGTCGGGTTCTAATGTATTCAATAAGGATAAATTAGATTCGTTGATTCCAAGACCACACAGGCGGAGAGCTGAGTGGGATGTTTCAAGCAAGATGTTTGATGAGAACAGAGAAGGCAACTTGTTTATTCATGAGTTTCCGAAGTGGGAGCAACCATACGTGATTGGAGCGGATGTTGCGCTAGGCGTTGGACAGGACTACTCAGCTGCAGTGGTTATGAATAACAAGTACGAAGTGGTAGCGAACTACAGGAATAATCGTATAGATCCCAGTTATTGGGGGCAATTGCTGTTCTATCTCGGTCGGTACTACAATAACGCTCTACTCGCTGTTGAATCTAACAGTATTGGTATTGCAACTCTACAAAAGCTGGAGCAGATGGATTACATCAATCTTTATCGTCAAACTAAGATAGCGAACGTATCAAATGCGGAGGGTGTGCGGCTAGGATTTCGCACGACATCAGCCACTAAGCCAGCTATTATTGGCAACTTGAAGAATTTGATTGAGAATGACGGCATTATGATTCCTTCACCTCAGATCATACAAGAGCTGAAAGACTACATAAGCACTGAAACTGGAAAGACTGAGGCAGCTCCAGGTTGCTACGATGATAGTGTTATTGCCCTGGCAATTTGCTCAGAAGTTCTACGAACTCACTGGGATAAGCTAGGAACTAAAAATGTGTCGTGGAGAGAACGAACAAACGATTTCGTTCAAGACGAAACAAGTTGGCTGTGAAGAGATCGTTTACAGCGGGTATGGAAGAGGCCACTCGCTCTTGAGCTCCCTTCCTCCCTTATTGTATCCGTCCCTTATAGAGGACTCAGTTATTGTTGACTAAGTCAAAACCAATATTGGAGAAATTACAGATGAAAAATACTATTAAAGCGTTAGCTGTTGCAGCTGCTTTAGCGGCGCCTATGGCCGCAAGCGCAGGCGAGCTAATCATCATTGAGCCCGTTGAGTATACAGACTCACAAGTTCTTGTTGGAACTGTAGGTTGCGCAATCCTATTCGGTTCAGTCGCTGTACTGACCGGTGGTATCGCTGCACCAGTTGCTGCTGTGATTGGTGGTAGCGTGTGCGCCATTGGCCTCGGTGAAGGATATATTACTGGTGAGCGGATTGTTGGGCACGCATCAGGAGCTTGATTTAGAGTTTCACCATTAGTCCTCATGCCTGAGGTGGGCAGGCGGTGAAAAGCCCATCACATCATTCTGTAGATTGGAAGTGAGTATGCACACACGCTTCAAGGAGTATCAATGCCTAGAAATAAAAAATACGAAGCAGTATCTGACGACCAGGTCATCCACATGATAGACTATGGAGTCGCAGGAAGTATAGGCGATTGGCTCAACAGCAGCGATCTCGCAAATGAGCGGCAGCGCTCGACATACGAATACGCAGGAGTGCCACTTGGCCACTTGACTCCTCAAGGCGTATCTACTATTGTTGACACAAGCACTACAGAAGTGATCGAAGCCTACATTGCTATCTTGTCGGAATTATTTCTGAACAATGGTAAGCTAGCTAGGTTCACACCTATCGACGAGCAGCCTGGATCTTTCAAGGCTTCTCGCGATGCAAGTATGATTACGAACTACGCAATATTTAAGCAGAATAGAGGGTGGGAGCAAATCCAAACGTGGATGAAGTCTGCCTTGCTATGGAAGAATGGAATTATTCGCTGGGATTTTGTAGAAGATTTTTCGTATAAAATAGAAGAGTACGATCGCATCGACCAAGCGCAACTTGATCTACTTCTCTCAGATGAAAACATAGAGATTGTAGGCGATCTTCAGTTTGAAAACGAACTCACAGACATTCAGCCCGATGGATCGGGTGGAGTTGCGGAGCTAGTCTACATTGACGTTCGACTTCGTCGGAAGCGAGATAAATCTCGTGTCAAGATTACAAATATTCCACCAGAAAACTTTCGCATAGCGCGGGATGCTGCAACTATAGAGGAAGCAGCTTTTGTCGGCATACAGACGGATATGACTCGTTCTGATATTAGAAAGAGCTGGCCTGACGTTGCAGACCACATTGATGATTGGGACGAGTTGGGTGCACAAGACGACTGGACTATGACAACGTCCGAAGAGCAAGCCGCGCGTAAGCAAGTCACTGGCCAAGGAGTCTATACTAGAAACACTGACGATATGTCAATTGAAGCTAATCGAGAAATAACAGTGACAGAGTGTTGGATGCCGGTAGACCGTGATGGTGACGGTATCGCAGAGCTTAAACGTTTTGTAGTTGTCGGTTCACATATCTTATTTGAAGAGGATGTCGATGATGTTCCTCTCGCATCACTCAATCCAATAGATATTCCTTTTGAGTTCTATGGTATGTCTATGGCAGATTTTGCTCGCTCTTCTACGCTAGCATCTACTGCTATCCTTCGTGGTTTTGTCGAGAATACGTACTTAACAAATTACGCGCCTAAGCTCGCTGACCCGAACGTAGTAGATTTCTCTACACTTCAGAACATGAAACCGAAGCAGATCATTGCAACTAATGGCAGTCCAGTTAACGCTGTCGCCCAGTTGCCACCAGAAACAATAAGCACAGGCACAGTACCTCTCTTAACCCATCTTCAGAATGTTAAAGAACAAGCGACTGGAATGAGCAGAGCAGCTCAAGGTCTTCAAGACGAGTTATACGTGTCTGGTAATAGTGAAGCTAAGATTGCTCAAGTTCAGTCAGCATCACAGAAGCGGATTCAACATATCGCTCGCCGATTTGCTGAAACAGGACTGAAGCGTCTTATTCAGGGCGTGTACAACACTATGCGCGATAACATGCAGACAAACGTCAAGTACATGGACGGTGCAACCTTTCGTGATGTTGATATTCAAAGCTTACCACAAGATATGGAGTGCGAAATCTTCTTAGATCTTGGTGAGAATAGTAACGCTAATCTGATTGCTAAATACGGACAAATTGGTACACAAGTTCTTCCCGGTTTAGTTGAGCAAGGTTACGGTTCAGTTGTAAAGCCAGTCGCCGGAGCGGCAATCGCTACTCGTGTTATCGAAGCACTTGGCCTAGACGCCAGTGTATTCTTAGAAGACTACACCACCGATGAATTCAAAGCGCATGCTCAAGAAGAAATGGCGATAAACGCAGATGCGCAAGCGCGCACAACAGAAATGGCAGATCGTTTGTCGGCAGCAGAAGTAGGCACAGCGGAAGCTAATCTTTTGTTTACTGAATCACAGACTCAGAACACGATGGAAGACAACGCTCGAGCGCTTACGATCATGCTTGATAAACACTACCAGGAGTGGGCAGACATTGCTATTAAATCTGGAAAAGAAGGAGTCAGCGTTCCTGAACATCCTTCGATACCTGAACTGCTTATGATGTCTAAGGCTATAATGGACAAAGCCGCAGAATTAAGCGCGCCACAAGAAGAAGAGCAACTGGAAGCTCCTCTGCAAGAGCAAGAGTTACAACAACCAATCTAAGTAAGGAAGTATTATGGAAAAGTTTAGGAAGGCAGCCGAGAAGAGGCTAGACCCTACAAAGGCACATCCCGACGTCGTGGCAAAGGAGGCTCTAGTAAATGCAGAGTTTGCTAGCCGCGAGCGGGAGATGTTCTTTGAAAATGCTTATGGGGAAATCCTTGTAGAGTATTTTGTACAATGGCTGAAAACAGAGCCACACGAGACTAAGACACGTGAGTTTATATTTAATTCGGCGCTCGCTCTCGGTGATGTTAAAGCTAAGATGATCCGCTACGAAATGTACGGACGCAACGTCTCGTTTATGGGACAAGGAAATGAGGACAACAATGGTTAGACACGCAATAGATTACACTATACTCGTCAAGAACGTGGAAGTGATGATCAACCTACTTGAGTACGATGCAATGCGTTCGTCAGGTAAGGCAAAAACTAATTCAGCAACTCTGAATGATCTTTACGAATTGGCAGATCGGTACAACAGTTTTACGAAAACAAAAGTAGAGCTCTCGTCTGAGAAACCAGCTAAGCCTACGACAGGCTCCAGCGCATCAAAAGTAAAGAAATAGAAAGAGGTATGTTTAAATGAATTCAAAAGCCGAAGGTACTCTACCCGTAATGGATGACACACCCGCAGCTGAACCGACGGAACAAGCACTCCTTGATGCCGTACTTCGTGGATCCGAGTTTCTAAAGGATTCACACGACGAAGTGCCGCTACCAAATGAGGAAGACCTTGTTGAGGTTCCGGAAGAGTCTGATGAAGAATACGACGAGTCAGACGAAGCCGTTATTGGAGAGGAGACTGAGAACGATGATGGTGAAGGAGAAGATGAGGATGCCGACGATGAGTCCGCTACCCAAAAAGATTCTGTATTCACTTCGGATGATCTCGATCTCGACGCTCAAGTCATGGTCAAAGTTGACGGTGAAGAGCGCACGGTTTCTTTTGGAGATCTTCTTAAAGGTTTTCAAACAGATGCTCATCTCTCAAAACAAGGTCGTGAACTAGGTGAAGCACGTAAATCATTTGATACAGAACGAACAGCGCGACTACAGGAGCTTGAACAAGCTGCTGCGCTTTCCAACGCTGTGTTAATGGGTGCGGAGCAATCAAAGGCGAAAGCGTATCATGAGATGGAAGCGAAAATTAAAAAAGCTCGCGCCGATGGTGAGACGTACGAAATCAATGACCTAAAAGACAAGCGTGAACAGATTCAAAGTGAATACTGGGAGGCGCGACGTAACCGTGAAGGTCTTCAAGCTCAATTTGATAATCAGCGTAAGACGCAATCAGACGAACAACTTCAGCATCAGCTGTCTGAGTTCACTGAGATTATCCCAACTCTTATTCCTGATTTCAGTGAAGACGTTGCTACGTCTATTAGAGAGTTTGCACTTGAAGAAGGCATTGCTGATGAATTACTCAGCTCTGTTACAGACCCCATGGTCGTCAAGTTCATTGATGATTATCGTCGGTTGAAACAAGGCGTCAATAAAGGAAAAGCTAAACGCAAAGCTAAAACAGCTAAGAAAGCTATTCCGATTAAAAAAGCCAAAGCTCCTGCCACAAAAGCCAAAACCGAAGCTGACAAGCGAAGAGCTCGGGCTTTCAGCCCAGACTCCAGTGAGTCAGATCAAATGGCGTTCTTACGTGATTTTGCTGCTAAATCTCTCAATCAATAATATTTAGGAGTACTAAGAATGACTACTACAGTCGGTGGACGCGGAACAGCTGGCCCAACAGGCCCAACTCGCGCAACGAACGCAAACGTCTCACAGCGTGAAGATCTTGCTAACTTTATTACAATGATCACACGCGACGAGACTCCGTTCTTGTCAGCAGTCGGTAAAGCGAAAGCAAAAGCTATTTATCATGAATGGCAGACAGACGAACTGAATGCACCAGGAAACAGCCGTATTGGCGAAGGACAAGACTATGTCGCGCCTAATGGTTCAGGCATCGACGATGTGTCTCCAATAACTGATCCGCTTGTCGGACCAGAATTTGCGGTAGGTGGAGCCACTCGTACACGTCTCGGTAACTACACACAGATCAATGGTAAGACTGTTGCTGTGTCGGGTACCCGCCGTGCGGTAGACCAAGCCGGTGTTGCGGATGAATACGCGTACCAGTTGAAGAAGCGTGGCACAGAGATGCGCCGTGACATCGAGATGGATATTGTTTCCACAGGTAACGTTTCTAACGCAACAGGAACATCTGGAAACCCAGGCGCTCGTACCATGGGTGGATACCAGTCCTTCATCAACAACCCAACAACAGTTGCCTTTGCAGGCACTGGTGGTTCTGTTTCAGCAGGTTCAGATAACGGCACAGGCGTCATCACACTGGCTGATGAATCAGGTCGCGGAGCTTTGTCACTTACCGACATCGATGGAATTATGCAAGGCATCTATGAGCAAGGTGGTAAAGCTTCGAAGATCATGGTATCTCCAAAGCTTCGTCGTGACTTCTCTGACTTGATGCAGACTGAATCCAACGTTCGTCGTAACATTGACATGGACGGAAAACTTCGTCAGTCAGTTGACATTTACATGTCTGACTTCGGCGATCTTATGGTTGTACCAAACTATATCATGGGCCTCAACGCTCCAGTAGCTGGAGAAAACGGTGGTGGTGCAGGTAACGCAGCAGATTGGGGCAACGCATCCGCGTTAATCTTTGACGCTATGTGGTTTGCCGTCGCAACACTACGTCCAATGCAAGAAGTGGAAGTTGGCCAACGCGGTGACTCCACAGCCGGAATGTTTATCGAAGAATGTACTCTTGAGGTTAAGAACCCTAAAGG